>JAEZJB010000118.1 GCA_023415845.1 Chloroflexota bacterium
AGGAGTTTGGTGCTCGTGTCGCCGCCGAACTTGCGAAGCGCACCGGCATCGCGTTCACCGAGGCGCCGAACCATTTCGAAGCCAATGCCGCCCAGGAAACCGCCGTCGAGATGAGCGGCCAGTTGAAGGCCTATGCCGTCGCCCTCATCAAGATCAGCAACGATCTCCGGCACATGAACAGCGGGCCCATCGCCGGCCTCGGTGAAATCGTCCTGCCAGCCTTGCAGCCCGGCTCGTCGATCATGCCGGGCAAAATCAATCCGGTCATTCCGGAAGCGACGATGATGGTCGCCGCCCAGGTCATCGGTAACGACACGACCATCACCATCGGTGCCCAGCATGGCAACTTCGAACTCAATGTCATGTTGCCGGTGATCGCAGTGAACCTGCTCCAGTCCATCGAGCTCCTGGCCAGTGTGTCTTCCGTGCTGGCCGACAAGGCTATCGCCGGCTTCACCGTCAATACCGACCACATCGCCGAGTTGGTCGATCGCAATCCGATCATGGTGACTGGCCTCAACCCGGTGATCGGCTATGAGCTGGGCGCCAGGATCGCCAAGCAGGCCTACGCCGAGGGCCGCACCGTCAAGGACGTTGCGCTCGAACTCACCGACCTCTCGGCCGCGGAACTGGATCAGATCCTCAACCCGACGGTGCTGGCCGAACCTGGCATCAAGGGTGGCGGCGGGGGCGGCTGAGCCGAGACTCGCTGATCGTGACGCCGGGCCACTCCAGTGGGGTGGCCCGGCGTTTCTTCATGTGATTGAGGAATTGGCCGGGCCATCGCCTGCGACGGGCGCGTCAGTCTCGTCAGAATCAGTCGACTGCCCATCTCTCGCCCCGTCAGGGCGGGAAGAGGTTCTTGCCCGGCGTGGGAGTCGCAGTCCCCGCCGGTGTCGCACGTTCGCGGCCGGAGCCGCAGCATCGACGAACCCGTTCTCAATTGGCAGCCAGGCGGTGAAGGTCGTCCCGACTCCCGGTTCCGATTCAACATCGATCCAGCCAGAATGGGCGCGCACCACTGCGAGGGCAATCGAAAGGCCCAACCCGGTTCCCCCGAGATTGCGCGACCGGGCCTTTTCCACCCGGTAGAAGCGCTCGAACAGGTGCGGGATGTGCTCCGCCTCAATACCCGATCCCGTGTCCTTTACCTGGATCGTGGCAAACGGCAGGTGTGTTTCAGGGTCGACGACCTGGCTCACCGTCAGCGAGACGACCCCGCCTTCGGCAGTATGGCGAATCGCATTCTCCATCAGGATGATCATCACCTGTACCAGGCGATCCTTGTCGGCCACCAGTTCGATGGGCGTCTCGGCCCAAACCTGAAGCTCCTGTCCCTGGGCCAGCTGTCGCGAAATTTGGTATGCCTCATGCGCCAGCTCGTCGAGGCGAACCGGGTGGGGTTTCAGCAACTCCCCAAGATTCGAAGCATCCGTGCGCGCCAGCGTCAGCAGGTCTTCAATCAATCGCCCCATGCGACTGCTTTCGCGCTGCACGATCCTCAGGTCTTCGATGATCTCCTCCGGCGGAACTGGCCTGCCCGATCCCAATTGCTTCAGCAGCACATCCACATTGCCCCGCACCGCCGTCAACGGCGAGCGCAACTCGTGTGAGGCATCGGCCACGAACCGCTGCTGCGTCCGGAACGCCGCCTCGATCCGGTCGAGCATGGCATTGAATGTCCGAGCCAGTCGGCTGATCTCATCGCCGGTCTCCGGCACGGCCACCCGGCGGGAAAAGTTCATGCCGCCTGCCCCAACCGCAATGGCATTGGCCGACTCGGTGATCTTCTCCACCGGGTCGAGCGCCCGCCCGGCAATCCACCAGCCCCCCCAGGCCGCCAGCACCACGCCGACGATGCCAAACATTAGCAGGCTCTGGTCGGCGAGCGAGGTGAGCTTGTCGCGGGCTCCAAGCGGCTCACCCACCACCAGCCAGCCAGGCGGCATGTTCAGGTCTACCGTCTGCCCCCGCACCTCAATCGCAAGCGGCGTGATGTAGACGAGCATCTCCTCCCCGTTGACCGTGATCGTGCGCATCTCGGACTTGCCGTCATCGCGAAAGACATCGCGTCCGGTCAGCGCCTCATCCAGTGCGGCGGAAAAGGCCTCACGTCCGGCCGAGTCACTCTCGTACGGCTGTTTGTACATGTCGTAGTACTGGAACCAGAGACCCGAAAGGATGAGCTCGGACTCGTTCGGGGGCGTGATGGTGAACAGCAGCTGGTCCTGGTCCTGCTGGCGTGGGCCCGCGTAGTTGTAGACCGAGATCCGCGTGCCATGGGCAATCTCGGAACTGGTGGTCTGCAGTCGCTGCCGGGCGTCCTGCTCCAGCGTTCGCTCCAGCAGCGCGTGCATCGCCACCGAGATGCCGAGGATCACCAGGAACATGACCAGCGCGTACCACGCCGCCAACCGCCACCGAATCGAACGCCAGAACGGTGCGGAATCTTCCTCGCGGTCCCTTGGCATCGCCGGTCGTCCCGGTTCGAGCGGAACATCGACCGAACGCTGCTGCGCCATGTCACCCATCATGCACGTCGGAGAACGTAGCCAATTCCACGCACCGTCTGAATCAGCCGCGGCCGGTTACCGACCTCAAGTGCCCGACGCACATTGCCGACCACAACTTCCAGCACGTTCGACTCGCCATAGAAATCGTCGCCCCACACTCGCTGCATCAGCGTCGCGCGCGTTAGCACCTGGTTCGGGTGTCGCAGGAAGAGGGTCAGAAGGTCGAATTCGCGCGCCGTCAACTCAATCGGCACATCGCCCCGCGTCACGGTCCGACTCGCAATATCCAGCTTGAGGTCCTCGAACGTCAGCACCTCGCCCGGAGTGTCGGCGGCGCGTTGAGTCCGGCGCAGCAGGGCACGTACCCGCGCCAGCAGTTCATCGAAATCGAAGGGCTTGACGAGGTAGTCGTCAGCTCCCACGTCGAGGCCGGTGACCCGGTCGGAGACGGTATCACGAGCCGTCAGCATCAGGATCGGCACGCTCGGAAGCTGTTCGGCCTGCTCGGCCGCCCGCACCCGCCGTGTCACTTCGATGCCGTCCACTTCCGGCAGCATCAGATCGAGGATGATTAGGTCTGGCGGATTGTCGCGGATACGTTCGAGCGCTTCCCGCCCGGTTTCCGCCACCTCAACGGTATAACCTTCGAAAATCAACCCACGCCGCACGAAGCCGGAAATACTCGGTTCGTCTTCCACCACCAGCAGCTTCGCGGTGGTATCCGACTGCTCGATTCGCTTCGCCTGGGATCCAGTAGGTCCCGTCATGATCGGCATCCGTCCCTGTCACCAATGCACGCTATTAGCCACACGGTCTCTACAAAGCCAATTGGCATGGTACCCGATCGCTCTCCATATCCATGCAGCCGACCTGCGTCGGACCCCGGATACGCCGACGGCGAATGCGCCAAGGAGCAGGCGATTCGCCGTCGGAGGGGATGGTGTGGAGAGAGATGAGCCACGATCACGCCGAATGCCGTGTACTCACAATCACAGAGTAGGCGTCCGGACTTAACCGTCACTGAACCGAACCTGAAGACTTGCTGAATGCATCCGCCATCATCTCGAAAGGTGGCATCGCCTCCGATTTGGACCGGATCAGCGCAGTCGCGGTGTCCTGGTCTCCCCATCCAGAGTCGCATCGGTGGGCTTTCTCTCGAGAACATCTCTCGCGATACCCACAATCACCTCAACGTCCCCCACCAGCAACGTGGGCCAGGTCACCCCCACCGCTTCGAACTCCGATCGCAACCCGGTCATCGCCGAAGTCAGCTTCTCGATCTGGTCGAGGCACGTCACCGGATCGATCGTCGGTCCTTGCCGCGCCAGCAGCGTCACGAGCTCTGGCTCCAGCCGCGGATTCGGCGAAAAGAAGTTGTCCGAGTTGTGCAGGAGCCACCAGGCCCTGGTCAGGCCACGCAACATGAGATCGATCTGATCGGCCGCTTCAGTGGTTGTTGCCCGGCCACAGTACTTCACCGCGATGGGGGTCATCGTCCAGAAGAAGTCAACCGCTCGCTGCAGCTCCTG
>JAEZJB010000130.1 GCA_023415845.1 Chloroflexota bacterium
GAAAACGATCGGGACCAGTTGAACGTCGTCAAGGAGCAAATTGGCCGGCTGGCGGAACGTCACCGGCAGTACTACCCGCCTCCCAGCCCCTACTTCCTTGATTCGAGATCACCGACCACCCATTAGGACGATGAGAATGACAAAGGCGGAGGTGATGAACACCTCCGCCTTTTCTCTGGTCGGGGAGAGAGGATTCGAACCTCCGACCTCAGCGTCCCGAACGCTGCGCGCTAACCGGGCTGCGCCACTCCCCGCGACCGGGCGTAAGCATACACCGCGGCCCCGGCTGGCGGCAATGGTGAAGCGCAAATTCGCCGGCGATCGTCGATCGGGTCGTCCCACCGATAGCCATGATGAACCGCGCGAGAGACCACCACTGCCTGCGCAGAGCGATTGCGTCAGGGCGTCTGGACGAGCACGATCTCGTTTCCGGATGGGTCGAGCACATGAGCGAAACGGTATCCGGCGTCGTCACCGGCTGCCTCACGCGAGGGCCGGTGGCCGAGTGCATCGAGCCGAGAGAGGGCGGAATCCAGATCGTCGACGTAGAGCACCATCGCCGGTTCACCGGCGGTCTGACTGCCGACCCGCTCCACTGCGCTGCCTTCGGCGCGAAGCAGCCAGATGCCAGCGTCGTGAACGTCGCCGGGGCCGACATGCACGGTGCGCCAACCGGGCGCGACCTCACCGTCGAACAGCGTCGCGAAGTCAAACGCCTGCTCGTAGAACGCTTTCGACTCGTCGAGATCGAGAGTAAGGACCGTCATCCGGCCAAAACGCGTGGTACTCATTCCGCTGAGGATTCTCCTTGAGCATCAGATCGCGAGTCCTGTACCGGCGACCGTCTGACCATGATTCATCGTCTGGATTTTTTGGCCCACCAGGCTCGTGATGGCGATTCGGGGCGCCGGATTGTGGTAGCATCCTCCCACAATCTGGCACTTGCCCGTGTAGCTCAGCGGATAGAGCGCCACCGTCCTAAGGTGGGCGTCGGGGGTTCGAGTCCCTCCGCGGGCGCCACCCACAATCGATGGGGAGATCATCGCCTGTTCGATCGCGAGCAGGCGATAATTGTCATACGTTCGGACGGGTCAACCGAGGGAGATGTCAGCACGATGGAACTTACCGTCAAGACCGGCAACGTCCAGCTGTCCAGCACCGTCGAGGATTTGATCGCCCGCCGGTGGGAAGCTATCGACCGGGTCGGTGGCAACACCATCGATCACGCCCAGCTCGAGGTTCGGTCGTTCCAGCCGCGTCGTGGAGCAGACATCTACATCTCACAACTGACCATGACGTCCGGCAAGCGGCTCATTCGGGCCGAAGAGCGAAGCACGGATGCCGAAGCAGCCGTTTCGGCGTCGCTCGACAAGGCCCTGAACCAGGTTCGGTCCTACATCGGCAAGCGGAAGTCGTTGCGCACACGAGGGCAGGTCTCGCGCGATGAGGTTCGCGCTGATGTTGCCAGCGAATCGCGCGACCTCGGGGAACCGGTGGACGCCGAAGAGCTCGAACACGAATCTACGCCGCAGATCGTGCGCTCGAAGCGCTTCGAGATGAAGCCAATGACGCCGGAAGAAGCGGCCGAGCAGATGGACCTGCTGGGTCACGACTTCTACTTCTTCAACAACTCGGAAACCGGCAGCCACAGCGTGCTCTATAGGCGCCAGGATGGTGACCTGGGTATGCTCTCGCCAGCCTGAACCAGATCCGGCATGGAATGAACTGGCGAGCGGGAGGCAAATGCCTCCCGCTCGTGTCAATCCTTTTTCTTCTGGTCCTTGTAGAACTTCTTGGTCTTCGGGATTGGACGAGCCTCCTCGGCCTCCCGGATGGCCCGCATTTCGTCGGAGCGCCGCTCCAGCTGTTCCTCCAGCTTGACGAAATCGTTGTAGACCAGTGGATCGGCATTTGACACCGGTGACCGCATCAGCATCCTGACCAACTGAAGCAGCGACCCGGCGTTGGCAGCCTGGGCGGCCGGAAGTGCGGCCCGCTGCATGATGGTGTCGACCAGCTTGATTGACTTGGGATTGGCCTGATTCTCGACCAGGCGTTCCCGGATCTCCTGAAGACCCTGCGTCACGTTCATACTCTGAGACTCCTGTTTGAATCCGGGACCTCAACCCCGCCAGTATATGCCGAAGTTCGGACCCTCCTGTGCGACAATCGGCGGACGGGTACTCGACCTGCCTCGCAGCACGGAGACATTTCCTTTCCATGACCACAGCACTTCCCAAGGCCATGACCATCGCCGGATCCGACTCTGGCGGTGGCGCCGGCATTCAGGCCGACCTCAAGACCTTCGCCGCGCTGGGTGTGTACGGCACCTCGGTCCTGACGGCAGTGACGGCGCAGAACACCGTTGAAGTCGCTGCCATCGCCGAAGTTCCGGACGAGGTGGTCATCGCGCAGATCGACACCGTGGCCGAGGACATCGGGGCCAACGCGGTGAAAACCGGCATGCTCAGTGGCAGAACGATCATCCAGAACGTGGCGGACCGGCTGGAAGCGTGGGGAATACCGTGGCTGGTGGTCGACCCGGTGATGGTTTCGAAGTCCGGTGTGCCGCTGTTGCAACCCAATGCCGTCAACGCGTTGAAGAAGGATCTGCTGCCGCTGGCCTCGATTGTGACGCCAAACATTCCGGAGGCGGAAATCCTGGCCGACATGTCGATCAAGAGTCCTGACGACATGCGGGAGGCTGCAAAGCGGATCGCCGTGCAGGGACCGGCAATCGTGATCGTGAAGGGCGGCCACCTGGAAGGTCCACCGATCGACCTCGTCTACGATGGCACCGATTTCCTGCCAGTCGAAGGCGAAAGGATCCCGACTGCCAACACGCACGGCACGGGATGCACCTATTCGGCGGCGATCACGGCGTTGCTGGCGCACGGACTGGAGCCGCTGACGGCCATTCCCCTGGCACGACGCTATCTGGAGTCCGCGCTGCGGCATTCCTATGCCATCGGTGAAGGGCACTCACCGGTGAACCACTTCGCTCCGCTGCCGCCGGAGGTAGCCGCCGCAATTTCCGGGAAGGCCACAGCGTGATCGCCCCCCAGGCGCTGCGGGTGTACCTGATCTTCGACCCGACCGACGCCACGCTCGGGCCAGAAGAAATGGTCGATGCGGTGGTCGCGGGTGGGGTGACGGCCGTGCAGTTGCGCTGGAAAGGTGCGACGGACCGCGAGATCGTCCAGGTTGGCCGGAAGATCGCTCCTCGGCTGAATCGGGCGGGCATCCCGTTCCTGATCAACGACCGCATCGACGTCGCGATGGCGATTGGTGCCGACGGCGTGCATCTGGGCGTCGATGACCTGCCGCTCGCAGACGCCCGGCGCCTTGGCGGCCCTGACTTCATCATTGGCTTCTCGCCGGAAACCGATGAGCAGATCGCCGATGCGTCTGCTAAGGCATCGTATCTGGGGATCGGGCCGTTTTACGCGACGCAGACGAAGCTCGACGCCGGTGAGGAGCTGGGTGATCGGGAGTTCGGGCGTCGCCGGTCGCTAACGCCCCTGCCAGTGGTGGCGATTGGCGGCATCACGGCCGACACCGCGTCCAATGTCATGCAGGCCGGCGCTGACGGGGTCGCTGTGGCCTCGGCCATCCTGCGCGCGGCTGACCCTCGGAGCGCTACTCGGAGGATTCGGGTGGCAGTTGACGGGCACGCCACCTGAACAGGTCGGCCAACTCGGGGTCG
>JAEZJB010000170.1 GCA_023415845.1 Chloroflexota bacterium
GGGCCACGTTCGAGAGCGGACCGGCGGCGGCGACCAGCGTCATCCCCTCGTGCCGGTGGCGTGCCCACCGACCGCGGAAATTGCCGGGTTGCACCGGGACCGGCTTGCCCCAGCCGATGAATGGGAACCCGAGCGCGATCAGCACCATGCCAAAGAACCCGAACGGATCGAAGTGAGCCACCGGATTCAGGGTGATACGCCCCAGATTCCGTGCGGTCTGGTCGCCCATCCTGCTCGCCGTCCAGGCATGCATCAATTCGTGAATGGTGATGGCGATGACGAACGACGCAAGGTAGGCGATGACCTGGTCGGTGGGACGCGCGGAGAAATTCAAGTTCAAGAGAGTGTCCTGTACGCACAAAACAGCGGCAATGATGTACCCAATGAGGATACGTCATTGCCGCTGCTTATTGCCGGATTTGGCTTGTCAGAACCTAATCTGCTGCACGAGCCTCGGTCTGCTCGGCTGTCTCCGCGCCCGAACCCGGGTAGAGGTGGCAGGCGACGAAGTGGTCGCCGCCCTGGTTGGCGAAGAACGGATCGACCTTCTTGCACACGTCCATGACATACGGACAGCGTGTGTGGAAGTGGCAGCCGCTCGGCGGGTTGATCGGACTCGGCACATCGCCGGTGAGAATGATGCGCTCGCGCTGTCGCTCGACCACCGGATCGGGAATTGGCACCGCTGACAGCAGCGCCTTGGTGTACGGATGGAGGGGGTTATCGTAGAGGTCGTTGCGGTCAGCAAGCTCCACGATCTTGCCCAGGTACATCACGGCGACGCGGTCAGAGATGTGCCGGACCACCGAAAGGTCGTGGGCGATGAACAGGTAGGTCAGGCCGAACTGGTCCTGCAGGTCTTCCAGCAGGTTCACGATCTGGGCCTGGATCGACACGTCGAGGGCCGAGACCGGCTCGTCGCAGACGATGAAGTCCGGGTTGGCCGCTAGCGCGCGGGCGATACCGATGCGCTGCCGCTGACCACCAGAGAACTCGTGCGGGTAGCGATTGGCGAAGTAGGGGTTGAGACCCACGGTCTGCAGGAGCTCCTGCACCCGCTTCGTCCGCTCGGCCTTTGGCACAAGCTTGTGAATCTGCATCGGCTCGGAAACGATGTTGCCGACCGTCATGCGTGGATTCAGCGATGCATAGGGATCCTGGAAGATCATCTGCAGGTGGCGACGCATCTTGCGCATCTCGCCACTGTCCAGCTTCGTCAGGTCCTTGCCATTGAAATTGACCTGGCCTTCGGTCGGCTTGTACAGCTGCAGGATGGCGCGGCCCGTGGTGGACTTGCCGCATCCCGACTCGCCCACCAGGCCGAGGGTTTCACCGCGATTGACGTGGAACGACACACCGTCCACCGCCTGCACCGCGCCTACCTTGCGTTGGAAGATGATTCCCTGCGTCAGCGGGAAGTGCATCTTCAGGTTCTTCACGTCCAGCAGTGGCTGACCCGCGCTCGGGGTTGCCGCATTGGACGTTGCGTTCTGGTCAACTGCGGTTGACATGCGTCAGGTCCTCCGAGGTACTGATCAGGCCGACTGGCTCGGTGAAACACCAAGGTCCGGCGCGTCCGGGTTCTCACCACTGGTGGGGTCGGATGGGATCGGCAGGCCGTGCTCGGCCGCGACCACATCCTGGTCGTCTTCCTTGTGGACTTCTTCCCAGAACCAGCAGGCCGAGAAGTGACCGGGCTTGACTTCGAGCAGTGGCGGATTCTTCTGTTCGCACTTTTCCTGCGCATAGTTGCAGCGCGGCACGAACGGGCAGATATCGGGGAGGTCGATGAGATCGGGCGGAAGACCCCGGATCGGCTCGAGCTTTTCCTTGGTCCGGGCATCGAGTCGCGGGATCGACTTCATCAGGCCGACGGTATACGGGTGCCGTGGGTTGGCGAAGATTTCTTCGGTCGAGGCCGTTTCCACGATGTGACCGGCGTACATCACCTGCACGCGGTCAGCCATTCCCGCAACCACACCCATCGAGTGGGTGATCATGATCACGCCCGCGCCGGTCTCCGTCTGGAGGTTCCGCATCAGGTCGAGAATCTGTGCCTGGATCGTCACGTCGAGCGCGGTCGTCGGCTCGTCGGCGATGAGCAACTTCGGATTGCAGGAGAGCGCCATGGCGATCATCACGCGCTGGCGCATACCACCCGAGAACTGGTGGGGATACTGGTCGACCCGGCTCTCGGGGTTCGGGATGCCTACCATGCCGAGCAGCTCGATTGCCCGCTGCTTGGCCTGCTCCTTGTTCATCCCCATGTGGAGCATCAGCGATTCGCTGATCTGCCGATTGATCGTCAGCACCGGGTTCAGCGAGGTCATCGGGTCCTGGAAGATCATCGCGATCTCGTTGCCCCGAATCGACCGAACCTGCTCGTCCGACATCGTCAGCACGTTCCGGCCATTGAAGATGACCTCGCCGTTGACGATCTTGCCCGGGGGGCTCGGGATCAGCCGCATCAGCGACAGACCCGTGATGCTCTTGCCCGAGCCTGACTCACCGACCACGCCCAGGGTTTCACCGGGCATGACGTAGAACGACACGTCATCAACGGCCTTCACCACGCCGTCCTGGGTGAAGAACTGTGTCTTGAGGTTCTTCACTTCCAGTAATGGCTGGGTGCCATTTGTGGCCGCGCCGCCTGTCGGCGCCGTGTTCACCTGCGCTTGTACCGCCATCCTCACTCCTCCGACCCTGGACTGGCCGAGCCTGTCGGGATTGTCGAGCGTTCCATCCATTGCCAATGCGGCAATCGCTCATCTATCACAGGCTGGTCGCGCTTCCAGGCGGTCGCAGTGCGATCGTTGCCTGAAAAGGCTGATACCTGTTTACCATGAGAGATACCCGGAGATCCCGGAGGTTCCGCCGAACACCGGCAGGTTGCCCGGATCACCCCGCACCTCTCTGTGCGAGTTCGATCGTACCTCTTGCTGCGTCATTGTGAACGATGCCTGCCACAATCGGCAATAAGTTGGTTCCCGGGAAACACAATCTCGTTTGTGCAGAAATCACAGCCCCAACCTCGCTGGCATGTCCACATCGCGATGCGGTGGCACCCACCGGCTGTATCGCCGTCGGATCACGCTAGTTCTTCGATCCATGGATGAAGGCGCGGGCCGCTGTGGCCAGCAGGCCGGGCGAGTTCGGCACGATCATCGTGAAGCCTCTGGCGATCGCGGTTTTCGCCGATTCGACAGTGAACGCCGTCGTGCCCAGCGGTATTCCTCTGGCCTTCGTCCTGGCAACCACCTCGTCAGCAACTTTGGTGACGTCCGGATGCCCCGGTTGGCCGGGCAACCCCATCGACTGCGCGAGATCGTTGGGCCCGACGAAGAGCACGTCAAGACCCGGAGTGGCGAGAATGTCGTCGAGATTCGCCAGTGCGTCGATGTGCTCGAACTGAATCATGTTCAGGATGCGGTCATTGAGAGGCTTGACGAAGTCTGGCGCTTTCGCGTCGAGCCCCCAGTCGAACGTCCGGCCACCGGCCAGGCCGCGTGTGCCTTCCGGCCAGTACTTCATCGCTTCAATTGCCCGTTGTGCGTCAGCCGCGGTGGTCACCTGCGGCACCATGATGCCGCTCATGCCGATGTCCAGCAGCTTCAGGATCACCTGCTTGTCATTTTGGCCGACGCGGGCGAACGCCTCCATTCCCCGGGCCTCCGCCGCCAGCACCATCGGGTACGCCGATTCGGCGTCGATCGGACCGTGTTCGGTGTCGATCAGGGCGAAGTCGAACCCGGCCACTGCCAGGATTTCGACATCGATTGGTGAGATCGTGGGAATGAAACATCCATAGACTACGTCGCCTGCCGCCAGCTTCTCCTTGACCGAGTTGCGCAGGTTCATGCCATTCGTCCTTCCTTTGGTACGATGTGTCGCGGAATCTGGCCACTTGAGAGACGCGCGTTCGTGCGGGGCATTGTTCATGAAGAGCCGTGGAGACGCAATCGAGATGATTGCGCCCGATCACAACCTGCCAGACTGCGATCGTGACTTCTGGATCGCCATCCGTCTGGCGGGCGTGACGTCGGCCAGTCGCTGGCTGGATCTCCAGGAGCGATTTGGCAGTGGTGAGGCCGCCTGGAACGCCACCGAACCGCAGTTGCGGGCCGTGTTTGGCAACCGCGAGAAAATGCTTTCCGGGTTTCTCGCCGCCCGCGCCCGATTGAACCCGACTGAGGCATCATCGCGACTCGCGTCGTCTGGCGTGGCGGCTGTCACGATGTTCGATTCCTCATATCCGCCAGCCCTCGCCCAGATCGCAGCGCCCCCGCCAGTGCTCTTTCAGCGCGGACAGATCATCGAGACCGACGAACTGGCGGTCGCCGTGGTTGGCACCCGGGCACCCACCTCCTACGGCAAGGACATCGCTCGCTCGATTTCGGCCGACCTCGCTCGCGCCGGAATCACGATCGTGTCCGGGCTGGCGAAGGGGATTGATGGCGTCGCGCACCAGGCGGCACTCGACGCTGGTGGACGAACCATTGCCGTGCTCGGCAGCGGAATTCACGATATCTACCCTCGCGATCACCGCCTCCTGGCATCCCGCATTGCGGAGCAAGGGTGTGTCATCTCCGACTATCTGCCGGACGCCAAGCCCGACCGCTGGAACTTCCCGGCCCGGAACCGCATCATCTCCGGGTTGTCCAGGGGTGTGCTGGTGGTCGAAGCTCCCGAACGTAGCGGCGCCCTGATCACCGTCGACTTTGCTGCTGACCAGGGACGGGACGTCTTCGCCGTACCCGGGCCGCTGACGTCGTCTGCCAGCGCTGGCACTAACCGGCTGCTGCGCGATGGCGCCCGGCTGGTGCGCAATGCCGGCGACATCCTCGAGGACTTGCTGCTCTTTGGCAGTCCCACGGTTGCCACCGAGGTTCACCAGCCCTCGCTCATCCTTGATGAGGACGAGCGACGTGTTTATGGTTTCCTGACCGCAACACCGCTCCATATCGATGACATCGTTGAGGCCAGCGGCTTGCCTCTTCCACGGATATCGGCGATTCTGCTGGCATTGGAACTCCAACAGCAGGCACAGAATGTCGGGGCCCAGCACTACATACGCTGCTAGCGAGGCGATCAGTAACTCTTCGGGGCTGCCGGTCCATCATTCATCACCCGGAAATGTCAGGCCCCTCTGGGCCATTGCGTCCGCTCACCATAACGTCGGTCGGCAACCAATCACGACCCGAGTTCCTGTTTCGGCCCGTACTCAGGCGGAACGGGAGAGGCGGGGCGCAGGCGCCAGTCACGATCGCTGGCTGCCGTGGTAACTTGACAGGGCTTGACAGACCTTTCTACTGTAGATAGGAAAGCACCAGGCCTCCACCTCTGGCCGGCCGCTTCACCTCTGGGCGAACCCGCAGCGAACCCAACTGGACTCGCAACGATGGATCCGCCATCGGAGTGGTGGAGTGCGCCTCCTCTCACCGCTTGATTGATACAAGGCACCGACAACGATGACGGATACCGCCACGAAGGCACCAACCAAACGCAAGACCACGGCGAAGAAATCGACCGCCAAGGGAACGGCCGCGAAGAAGCGAACGTCGTCTCCGCGCGGCAAGCTGGTGATCGTCGAGTCACCCGCGAAGGCTCGATCGATCGGCCGCTACCTTGGCTCCGGGTACACCGTGAAGGCCTCGATGGGCCACATCCGGGACCTGCCGAAAAGCACCATGGGCGTCGACGTCGACCACGACTTCACGCCGAAGTACCTGATTCCTCGCGACAAGTCGAAGGTCGTCAAGGAGCTGAAGGAGAGCGTTCAGGGAGCTCGCGAGATCTACCTCGCGACCGACCCCGACCGCGAAGGCGAAGCTATCGCCTGGCACCTGATCAAGGCGACCGAGGCTGAGGACAAGCCGCTCCACCGGGTCGTGTTCCACGAAATCACGCCCGAAGCAGTGCTCGCGGCGATGGAACATCCGCGTGAGATCGATATGGACCTCGTCGACGCCCAGCAGGCCCGGCGCATCCTTGACCGGCTGGTGGGCTACAACGTCAGCCCGTTGCTTTGGAAGAAGGTCAAGCGCGGACTTTCCGCTGGCCGGGTACAGACGGCGGCCCTGCGGATCGTCGCTGAGCGCGAGCGAGAAATCGACGCCTTCATCCCGGTCGAATACTGGTCGATCGATGCTGACCTGGCCAAGATCACCGGGCGTGCCGTCACCGATCGCGACAAGTTCCGTGCGAGCCTTCACCAGGTGCGCGGCAAGAAAGCGGAGCTGGGAACCGGCCAGGAGGCGCATGCCATCGTCGACGACCTGAACGGTGCATCGTGGCGGGTGGTCGACGTTGTGCGCCGCGAAACCCGGCGGCGGCCCCAGGCTCCCTTCACCACTTCGACCCTCCAGCAGGAGGCGTCGCGCAAGTTGGGGTTTGCCGTCCGCCGCACCATGAGCCTGGCGCAGGAGCTCTACGAAGGTGTCGACCTGGGGCCGGAAGGCACCCAGGGTCTCATCACCTATATGCGAACGGACTCGACCAATATCTCGGCGTCTGCTCAGCAGGCAGCGCGCGAGGTGATCGCTCGCCAGTTTGGCGACCGCTCGGTTCCCGACAAGCCACCCATCTACACGAAGAAGAGCAAGGGCGCGCAGGAAGCGCACGAAGCCATTCGGCCGACGTCGCCACACCGCGACCCGGCATCGGTGAAGAAGCTGCTCACTGCCCCGCAGTTCAAGCTCTACCAGTTGATCTGGCAGCGGTTCATGGCGTCGCAGATGGCGCCGGCCGTGCTGGACAACACGCGAGTGGATGTCGGAGCCGGAACTGTCGCCGACATCGAATCAGGCATTGCGCCGTACATCTTCCGCGCCACCGGATCGATCGTGACGTTCCCCGGCTGGATGGCGGTCTACCAGCAGGGGCGTGACGAAGGCGACACCGATGAGCTCGATCGCGGCGCCCTTCCTGAAGTCGCGATTGGCGACAACCTCAATCTGCTCAAGCTGCTGCCGGAACAGCACTTCACCCAACCTCCCCCGCGGTACACCGAGGCGACCCTGGTGAAGGCGCTGGAAGAGCAGGGGATCGGTCGGCCGAGCACCTATGCGCCAACGATCGCGACCCTCTCGGCGCGCAATTACGTTGCGGTGGAGGAGCGCAAGCTGATTCCCACCGAGCTTGGATTCGTCGTCAACGACCTGCTGGTCGAGCATTTCCCGAACATCTTCGACATTGGCTTCACGTCCCAGCTCGAGGAAGAACTGGACGAGATTGCCTCGGGCGAGCGGGACTGGGTTCCGACGCTCCAGGAGTTCTACACACCGTTCTCTTCGACCCTGGCCAAGGCCGAGGAAACGATGGAACGGGTGCGGATCAAGGACGAGCCGACCGATGAGATTTGCGAACAATGTGGCCGCCCGATGGTGATCAAGCTTGGCCGGTTCGGCAAGTTCCTCGCCTGTAGCGGCTTCCCCGATTGTCGCAACGCGCGGCCCCTCCTCACGCGCATCGGCGTCGAGTGCCCGACCTGCCATCAGGGTGAAGTGGTCGAGCGTCGCTCCAAGAAGGGACGCACCTTTTATGGGTGTGAGCGCTACCCGGACTGCGATTTCGTCTCGTGGAACAAGCCTGCCGGCGAGAACTGCCCGGAGTGCGGTCATTACCTCGTATATGTGGGACGTGGAGCGGGCGTCAAATGCTCGTCCTGCAACTACACCGGTCAGTTGCTGGCGAAAGCCGGGGACTGACGGGCGCCAGCACAATCAGCGAACACGAGTCGGGACCCTCGCCGTTGCAGTTCGGCAGGGTCCCGGTCTCATGACAGACAATGGTGGATAGGCATCTGGGCAGGTTGGCCTGCCCAATCTGCGGAGAGTTCGCTGATTCCCATGCCGAAACTCGCGGTACACTCACGCGCGATGGATGAATTTGCAGGAAGATGGATACCAGCTACATGACCATGAATGGGAGTCCGCGAGTGCACGCTACCACCATCGTCGCCGTCAAGCGCGATGATCAGGTTGCGTTGGCCGGTGACGGTCAGGTGACGATCGGGGACGTCGTTCTCAAGCACAATGCTCGCAAGTTGCGAACGCTCTATGACGGGATGGTTCTCGCCGGATTCGCCGGCGCGGTTGCCGACGCCCTGACGTTGTTTGCCAAGTTTGAATCGCAGCTGGATGCCTGGGATGGGAATCTCCGGAAGGCCGCCGTCGAATTGACAAAGGAGTGGCGGACTGACCGGTACCTTCGCCGTCTCGAGGCCCAGTTGATCGTGGCCGATGCCGAATCGCTGCTTCTGCTTTCGGGCGAGGGCGACGTCATCGAACCGGACGACGGGGTGCTGGCCATCGGCTCAGGGGCTCCTTTCGCCACGGCGGCGGCCAAGGCACTCTACCGAAATACGGATCTGTCGGCAGAGGAGATCGTGCTGGCGGCGATGGAAGTGACCGCCGAGATCTGCATCTTCACCAACGGCCAGATTACGGTCGAAACGGTTGGCGGAGCCGATGACGAGGAAGAGGCTGAGGCTGGCACCGGTGACGCGGTGGAGGAGGTCGACTGATGGCCGAACTCGCGCGAAAACCGACTGGCAAGGACAAACCCGTTCGCCCTCCCTCCGACGGAGATATTGAGCTTTCGCCAGCGGAGTCGATGACGCCTCGCGAGATCGTCGCTGAACTCGATCGGTACATCATCGGTCAGGCTGATGCCAAGCGGGCAGTGGCTGTGGCGCTCCGCAACCGCTATCGGCGCCAGCAATTGCCCGAAGAGATCCGAAGCGAAATTCAGCCACGGAACATCCTGATGATTGGCTCCACCGGCGTCGGCAAGACCGAAATCGCCCGGCGGGTCGCGCGGATCATGGATGCCCCGTTCATCAAGGTCGAGGCCACGAAATTTACCGAGGTCGGCTACGTCGGTCGCGACGTTGAGTCGATCATTCGCGATCTGGTGGAGATTGCCATTTCGAATGTCCATTCGAGCCGGCTCGAGCAGGTCCGGGAGCAGGCTGCCGCCCTTGCCGTCGAGCGCCTGACCGAAATCCTCTCCGATCAGGTGCTCGCCTCGCGACCCACTCGCGCGCCCCGGCCGAAGGACGGTGAGCAGCTCGACGAAGAAGCGCTGGCCGAACTCCAGTACCAGGCCCAGGAGCGGCGCCGACGTCGCGAACTGAAGCGGTTTCGGCAGCTTCTCGACGAGGAGGCGATGGAGGACGAGACCGTCGAGATCGAGGTGGATGTCGATTCGGACTACGACGACATCCAGCCGATCGACATCATTGCTGGTTCACCCGAGGAACTGCAGGACACCTTCTACGAGTTTCTCGATGGCCTGATGCCTCGCCGGCGCAATCGGCGGCGGGTGTCCGTGCGGGACGCACGTCGCATTCTCGCCCAGCAGGAAGCCGTGCGGATGGTCGACTTCGACGCCGTGGTGGAATCCGCCATGCGGCGCGTCGAAGAAGCTGCGGTCGTGTTTATCGACGAGATCGACAAGACAATCTCGGGAGACAGCGACAGTGGGCCCGACGTATCCGGTGCCGGCGTCCAGCGGGATCTGTTGCCGATTGTCGAAGGTTCGACCGTGATGACACGGTATGGTCCAGTGCAGACCGACCACATCCTGTTCATCGCCGCCGGGTCGTTCCATGGTGCTCGACCCTCCGATCTCATTCCGGAACTGCAGGGACGGTTCCCGATTCGGGTCGAGCTACAGTCACTGAGTGAAGACGATCTCTACGCCATCCTCACCGAACCCAGGAATGCGCTCTCGCGCCAGTACGAGGCCCTGCTGGCCACGGAACAGGTTGCGCTCAACTTCACGGAGGACGGCCTGCGGGCAATTGCCCGGTTCGCCACGCTGATCAACCAGCGCACCGAGGACATCGGAGCCCGCCGCCTGCAAACGATCATCGAGCGGGTGCTGGAAGACGTGTCGTTCGATGCCCCGGACATGGAGGAGCCGTCGGTCCTGATCGACGAGTCCTTCGTGCAGGAGCGCATCGGCGAAGTTGCGGAAGACGACGAGCTGATTAATTTCATTCTTTAGTGTGGGTAAGCCCCGGCGGAGTCCTTGGATGAGCAAACAGGTCCTTGCGGTCGATCTCGGTGGAACCCACATTCGGGTGGCCGTCGCCAGTGAGGCGGGCGAGCTGGAACACGTCGTCCGAACAGCGACGCACGCCGAACTTGGGCCGCTGGCGGTTATCGACCGCATGGCTGACCAGATTCGAAAGGTGGCTGCCGAGTCCGGTGTGGGTGCAGATGTCCCGGTTGGGGTTGCGTCGCCCGGTCCGCTCAATCCTCGCACCGGTACCGTCCTCTACACCCCCAATCTGCCGGGCTGGCGCGATGTGCCATTCGTGTCTCTGCTTGAGGAGAGGATCGAGCGCACCGTCTACCTGGCCAATGATGGAAACTGTGGCGCCCTGGGCGAGATGCGCTTCGGCTCGGCACGAGGTGTGTCCGACCTGATTTATCTTGCCCTGGGCACGGGCGTCGGAAGCGGCATCATCAGTGGTGGCCGACTGGTTGACGGTGTGCGTGGGCTCGGCGCCGAAGTCGGCCATATGAATGTCGCGCTGGATGGTCCTCGCTGTTCGTGTGGCAGCGTTGGTTGCATCGAAGCATTCGTGTCGGGATGGGCGATCAAGCGAGAAGCCGAGTCTGTGGCCACTACGCGAGACGGCAATCGAATCCGGGAGCTAGCCGGTGACGGTGAGATACATGCTGGCATCGTCGGAATGGCCGCCGATGAAGGGGATCCTGCTGCGAGGCAAATCCTGGCCCGGGCCGGACGCGCACTCGGCGCCTGCATGGGGGCGCTGACCAATATCTTCAATCCCGGCATGATCGTGATTGGCGGTGGTGTCGCGGCGATTGGTGAGCACCTGCTCGCACCTGCACGCGAGGCGATGCCGATGTATTCGTTCGTCGACTTCCGTGACGATGTCTCGATTGCCTATTCGTCACTTGGGGCCGATACCGGGATCTACGGTGCTGCGGCCCTTGCCTTCGAGATGTCCGGCATCGGGGCAGAGTAGGGGCTGCCGCAGGTGGTCGCCCACGCGTTGACCGCGGAGGGTTCATCGGTCTCCGCGCGAGTGCCATACTGTCGGGAATGGGCCAACCGTCGGCCCGGAGAGGAGATCACGTGAGCGGCCAGCACAACGCTTTTGTCCACTGGAATGACGCACTCACTCCCTGGGAGGACGCGACAATTCATGTGACGTCCATCGCCTGGTCAGCACTTGGAGGAGTCTTCGAGGGGATTCGTGGCTACTGGAATGAAGAGCGGCAGACACTCTACATCTTCCGCCTCCAGGAGCACCTCGATCGGCTCCAGGCATCTTCCAAACTGGTGCGCCTGCCGCTCAACCATGACAACGCCGCGCTGACAAAGGCCATCGTCGATCTCGTGCGTGCGAACGAGTGTCGCGAGGATACCTACATCTTCCCGTTGGTATTTGGAGCGGACGCCGAGGCGAAGCGGTTCGACCCAAATGCGCTCCAGGCCGAATTGACGATTCGGACCCGCAGCATGCCGACGCATCTCGGCACCGACTTCAAGCAGCATGCCCGATTCAGCACCTGGACCCGAATTTCGGACACGGTGATGCCGCCGCGGGTCAAGAACATCTCCAATTACCGCAATGGCCAGCTTGCAACGCACGAGGTTCGACAGGACGGCTACGACGTGGCCTTCATGCTCAATCCGGCAGGCAAGGTCAGTGAGGCGCCGGGAGCCTGCATTGCGATGATCTCCCGGGGGCGTCTGATCACGCCCGATCTCACCAGCGGCATTCTGGAGAGCATCACCCGCGACGCCATCCTCACGCTGGCTCGGGAAGAACTCGGTCTCGAGGTAATTGAACGGCCGGTCGAGCGGACCGAACTCTACCTTGCTGATGAGGTCTTTACGTGCGGTACTGCCGCTGAAATCTCGCCGGTTGTTTCCATTGACAAGTACCAGGTTGGCGATGGCAACATCGGCCCGGTCACGGCACGCCTGGAGAACCTGCTCCTGGAGATCATGCGCGGTCAGAACGACGAATACGCTTCATGGCTGACGCCTGTGAGTCTGGCCACTGTCACCGCCTGAGCACCAGGCGCTCCCAAATAAACCCCCCCCGCCCGCCGGTGGGCGCGCGGGGGGG
>JAEZJB010000228.1 GCA_023415845.1 Chloroflexota bacterium
CGGTGAGGCGGCCGATCTTGTTTACTCGACGCCGTTCAAATGGCAGCGGTGGCCCACCCTGGTCCGTTCGCGAGGGCTATCGACGAGTTGCCGACCCGATGGTACGCTCCAGATGCAACTGGTTGCAGGAGGAAACAATGGCATTGGCGGGTGGCGAAATTCTGGACGGTCCGACGTTTGACGGTGATCTTCAGTACCTGAGGGCTGGGGGTGAACGCCTCACGCCGCAACGGGTGCTCGTGCTGGAGGCCGTCCGTGACCTCGGCGGGCATGTCTCGGCCGAGATGGTCGCCGAACGCGTTCACACGCGCTTCCCCACGATCAATCGAACCACGATCTATCGCACGCTGACCTGGTTGAAGGAGCATGGGCTCGTCTCCGAGACCGATACCGGCAGGGGGCAGCGCGTTTACGAATACCTGTCCGGCGATCGTCACCATCACCTGATCTGCCAGCGTTGCGGTGGTGAGCAGACGATCTCCGACGAGATCGTGGCACCCATGCTCGCCGAGATTTCCGCGCGCTACGGGTTTCAGCCTCGGCTCGATCATCTTGCGGTCTTCGGAACCTGCCGGGCGTGCCAGGAGGTAACAGAAGGCCAGAGTGGGAGCACGGACGATGACACTGCGAACTGATCGACGCACCCTTGGTCGGACCGCCGTGGCCGGACTGGCCATGGCCCTGACGGGAGCGGGACTGTCGTCCAGGCGACTCAACGCTCAGGATGGTGCGGGAGAGTTGGTGCTGGGGTCCCTGGAGGATCCGGGCAGCATTTCGGCCCTTGCCAACATGCCGCATCACTTTCCAGCCGACGTGCCACAGACGCTGATCTTCGATTCGCTCACGCAATTCCTGCCTGATTCGACCATCGGCCCCAAGCTGGCGACCGACTGGACCATCAGCGACGATTTCCTGACGTACACGTTTACCTTGCACCCTGATGCCCGGTTTCATGACGACACGCCGATCACCGCCGAGGATGTGAAGTTCACCTTCGACACCATCCTCGACCCGGCCTCCAATTCATCGACCGAGGGGGCAGAGACAATCGTATCGGTTGAGGTGGTCGACGATCACACGGTCATCTTCACGCTCTCCGAAGTCACTCCGTTCTTCCTTGCCCAGGGTGGCTCCCGCGGCATCGTGCCGAAGCATGTGCTCGACGGCAAGGACATCGCCAACGACGATTTCAATCGCATGCCGGTTGGCTCCGGGCCGTATCGCGTCGTCTCGCACACGCCTGGCGAGTCGATCGTGCTCGAGGCAGTGGCTGACCACTACCGTCAGCCTCCAGCGATCGGAACGGTGATCTTCAAGATTGTCACCGACCAGAACGTGATCCTCACTCAGCTCAAGTCAGGCGAACTCTCATACGCCCTGGTGACGCCTCGTGACCTGGCGACCGTCGAGTCGATCGAGGGCGTCAACCTGGTTGAGGCGGAGACACCCCGGTACTTCGATATTGCGCCAAACCACGCGCGGTCCTACTGGCAGGATCCTGCCGTGCGCGCGGCCGTGCTGCAGGCGATCGACCGTGACGCAATCGTCGATAGCATTCTGGGTGGTCACGGCACCGTGCTCGATGCGCAGATCGCGCCGGCGTCCTGGGCGTACACGACGGAAGGTGTGACGCCCCATTCGTTCGACCCGGAGGCCGCTGCAGGGGCCCTCGACACGGCGGGATGGACGCGTGAAGGTGACGGCCTTCGCCAGAAGGACGGCGAGACCTTCTCGTTCGGTGTCATGCTCTACAGCTACGACCGCACGCTTCAGCAGGCAATGCTGGTAGCGCAGCAGAATCTGGCTGATATCGGCATCGAAATGAACATCGACGTCGTCGAGTCGGGCGTGTTTTCGGATCGCCGGTCTGCAGGAGACTTCGATGCCCTCGCCAGGATCTGGAATCCGGTCTACGACCCGCACCAGGGAGGGTTTGCCACCGGCAACTTCTTTGGCTACAGCAATTCCACGGTCGACGAACTCACGGCGGAAGGCATGGCAGTCGTCGACCAGGCGGATCGAGTGCCGATCTACCACGAGTTGCAGGGAGTCATTTCCGCGGATCTGCCGCGGCTCTTTCTCTATACCGAAAACGAGCTGCACGCGATTTCCACGAGGGTGACCGGACTCCAGCCGCATCCGGTGAGCGCGTTCTGGAACCTCGACACCTGGACCTTCTCCGGTTGAGGCCATGATCGGAGCGTTCGTCCTGCGGCGCGGTGGTCAGATTCTGCTGACCATGATCGTCCTGGTCATTGTGACCTTCATCATCGTGCGGGTTGCGCCAGGTGGGCCGGCCCAGGTGTTACTGGGTCCCGACCAGGTCTCGCCAGAACGGATCGCCGAGGTGGACGAGCGGCTTGGTCTCGATCGCTCGTTGCCGGAGCAGTTCTGGCGCTGGACCGAGGCAGTCGCACAGGGCGATCTTGGGTCGTCCTACTTCTATCGCATGCCCGCCCTGCAACTCGTCATCGAGCGGTTGCCAGCCACCCTCATTCTGGGCGGGAGTGCCCTGCTGGTCGCGATGACGGTCGGCATCCCGCTTGGCGCGTTCGCCGCGACGCACCGAGGTGGGTGGATCGACCGCACCATTCGTTCGGGCACGATCATCGTGATGTCGTTGCCGGTGTTCTGGCTGGGCATTGGCCTGATTTTTCTGTTCTCCGCCCGGATGGGGTGGTTGCCGTCCTCCGGCACCGGACCCATCACTGGTGACGTCACTGTGGCCCAGCGTCTTCGCTACCTTGTGCTGCCGATGCTGGCGATGGCCCTGCCAACCGCTGCGACCCTGTCGCTGTATACGCGGAGTGCGGTGCTCGAAGTGCTCGGGCGGGACTACATGCAGACGGCGCGGGCCAAGGGATTGCCGGAAGGAAAGCTGCTCTGGGGCCACGCCTTTCGGAACGCCGCGATCCCGGTGGTGGTCCAGATCGGTCTCACGCTTCCCCACCTGCTCGAGGGCAGCATTGTCGTCGAGACGGTGTTTTCATGGCCTGGCATCGGCCAGCTCACCGCCTCCAGTGTCGGACGGCGTGATTATCCCGTCCTGCTGGCCATTGTGCTGCTGGTCGGTCTCGGTGTGCTGCTGAGTTCATTGCTGACGGACATTGTGCAGCGGATGATCGACCCTCGCCTGGACCTGAGATGAGCCGAACATGGTTCCCCCGCCGCATCTGGCGGTGGACGGTAATACTTGCCATCGCGGTCCTGATCCTGGTGCCCTGGTTCGTGTCGCTCGATGCCAACCGCATCGATCTCACCGACATGCTGGCTGGGCCGTCGTCGCAGCATCTGCTCGGCACCGATGAAAACGGCCGCGATGTGCTGATGCGGTTGCTTCAGGGAGCGAGAACGACGCTCGGGATCGGGGTGGCTGGAGCTGCAATTGCTGTCAGCGTCGGTGCCCTGCTTGGCGCTGTCGCCGGTTTCCGCAATGGGTGGATCGATGCCTTCCTGATGCGTCTCGTGGACTTCACGATGGCGGTGCCGACCCTCTTCGTCGTCCTGATGTTCACCACGCTGGTGCCGTCAGGAGTCATCTCGTTGATCCTGCTGATCGGATTCACCGGCTGGATGCCAGTCGCGCGGCTGGTGCGCGGTCGGGTGATGCAGATCGTCCGCGAACCCTACGTCGAAGCCGCCCGGGCCGCCGGGGCAAGCGACGTCCGCTTGCTGGGCATTCACCTGCTGCCAAACGTTCGTTCGATCATCGGCGTAGCGATCCTGATCCAGTTGAGCCGGGCGATCCTCACCGAGGCGACGATCTCATTCCTCGGGCTGGGAATACAGCCCCCGGCGCCGACCTGGGGCAACATGCTGATCGGAGCCCAGGATTTCCTGCTGACCGCCCCCTGGCTCGCGCTGGCACCAGGGCTGGCGATCACCTGCACGCTGCTGATCGTTGCCAGCCTGCAGTCCGAGGAGGCGAGTCCGGGCGGAAACTGACTCCGCTTGGATGCAAAATCACGAGCCCGGTCCGGACTTCAGGACCGGGCTCGTGAGCGTGGTGAGGCTGGCGGAACGAAGATCGAGCGTCAGGTCTTTCTCGCCGCAATTGGCGCGGGGCAGGTAGCGCCTTCACAGGTGATCCTTCCCTGGATCGCTGGGGCGAGGGGTGTTCCATCCGCGGTCACATCACCGATGTAGCCGGCCACCAGGTCGTCGAGAATATCCAGCGTTACCATGCGATCCGAAAAGTCCGGATACCCATCGCCGCCAGAGAGACCGAAGTCGTTGCCAATCACGGTGTAACTCGACGCAGCACTGAAATCGATCGCTTCCCCGGTGCATGATCCATCTTCCGCCTGGCGAACGGCGGAGGTGATCCGGTCTCCGGAAGGACGATCGACGCTGTAGGTGATGCAGAGGCCCGAGATTTGCGGGAAGCCGCCGAACTCCGCAGGTGAGTCGGTCAGGCCTGCTTCCAGCAGGTCCTTCAGTTCGACCCCGTTCAGTTCGACCAGGGCCGCCACGTTGCCAAACGGCAGCACGCCCAGCACCTGTCCGCGTGTGATCGCGTTGGCGGGAAGGTCGCTGCCGCAGAAGTCGCCCTCCAGGTCTTCCAGCGGACAGGTCAGATCCGCCCGAAGCGCTCCCGAATTGATCACGGCGAAATCAGCGTCGTAGGTGACTCGCATCGCATCGCTCACCACGTTGCCAATCATCGATTCGCACAGGCGGCCCGTTTCGCCGCCACAATGGTCAGACCGCAGGATGGGCTGGGAGGCGGTGCCAACCTGCTCGCCCAGAATCGGCTGGATATCGTCGGTCAGTTCGGCGATTCGCGCGCTCACGATCGGATCGGGTTCTACCGCGATGTTCCACGGCAGGTGGTAATCCGCTGTCATGTAGACCACTTCGCCCGACTCTGCGTGAACCACGATCCGCGTGCGAGTCAGCGTTTCACCTCGCCCCGGATTCTGCGTCAGTAACGTCCCGTTCGGGCGCAGGGAGATAACCTGCATGCTTGAGTGGTCGCCCATGACGGTGTCAACGCCCAGGGCGGCATCCGCGATGTCGACGATTGGGCCGGTCGGGTCACTGAGGGTTCCGGCCGTCGCCCCCTCATGCGCCACGACCACGACGATATCCACGCCCTGAGCTCGCAAGTCGGCTGCGTACTGGTCGATCACCGGCCCTGGCGGGAGGAGTTCGTACGGTCCCAATGCTCCAGCCCGTGTCACGCGGGCCGTGTCGAGCGTGGTGATGCCGATCACTCCGACGCTTACCCCATCGAAGTCGAAGACGGCCGTTGGAGCCCAGGGAGCGCCGGTGTCAGCGTAGGGGGTTGCGCCAGGCTCGGGGAGCGCCATCGGTGTGCCCTCTACCAGCACGACATTGGCGGCGAGCGACGGATACTGCGCATACGTCATCAGGTCGATGAACCACTGGTAGTCGACATCGAAGTGATGGTTGCCCACCGCTGCAGCGTCGAGGCCAAACGCGTTCATCATTTCCACTGCCGGGCGGTCATCGAAGAATGCCGAGAGCGGCGGAGTGGCTCCAATGATGTCGCTGGCGGTCAGGAACAGTTCACCGTCGCGCGCTTCGGCGCGGAAGTAGTCGATCCATGGCAGCAGATGGGCAGCCCCGGCGATGGGGGCCGAGACGCCAGGCGCATTCTCATCATTAAACGTGTCTGGTGACTTGAACAACGGAGCGAACTGCGCGTGGTAATCCGAAATCGAAATCAATGTGATCTCGCGGTAGTTGTCTCCTGATACCAGGGCGTCGTACAGGATCGCGCCGCTGGCGCTGGTTGGGCCGGGAATCCCCATCAGGAACGCTGCGGTGGGGGCCACATCGATCGCTTCCACCCCGTCGATCGTTACCCCGGCGAGGAAGGCTGGTCCTCCGGCAAGGAAGGTGCCGTGCATGTTGATGCTTGCCTCGAGGTCCACCAGGTCGGGTAGGTACCCGTGTTGCCCGAAGAAGATCGACGGGGCGATCAGTTCGCCCTGCGGAACCGATCCAAACTGGTAGGGCGGCTGAAGGATGACCACGACATCACCGGTCCGGCTGGGATGGATTGCCGTCGGACCAAACCGCTGGGCTACCTCTTCTCGCAACAGCACCTCGGCAACGACTGGATTGTCCGGATTGGCGGGGTCGGCCAGCGACATGAACGCTTCGACGATCTGCTGTCGAACCTCCTCATAGTCGTCTTCGGCGACCGTGCCCGGCACCTCTCGACCTTCGAGGTTGACGTAAATATTTGCCGAAGCGCCGCTTGTGCAGATCTTGGCCAGCACCGTGGCGGGGTCTTCATCGGCTGGAACGCGACAGTTGGCGGAGGCCTCGGTGGCCGTCAGCCCCGCCTGCTGCATCACGTATGACGCGTTGACGGACCACCATTGCGGTGCGAACCCGTGGTCCGACGTCACGATCACGTTCGGTTCGTCGTCGAGCAGCCCGAGGGCATGCCCGAGCAGGGCATCCGTGTTGGCGTA
>JAEZJB010000268.1 GCA_023415845.1 Chloroflexota bacterium
CGGGTTGAACGTTTCCTCATTCGGTGAAGGAGCGGATAGCCGGCTCTACGTGGTCGACTTGAGCGGTGCCGTCTACGAACTGGTTCAGTCTCGGTAGCGTCGTGGAACGGACCACTGACGGGCGCGAAGAAGCGTGCACGGCTGGGTTCAACGAGGTGAGGTGCGATGCCGCTATCGAGAGGCGAAGCCCCGGTGATGGGCTTTCGTCGCCGCTGGTTGAGGGGTCGGATTCAGAACCGTAAGATCGTTTCCAGTCCATCCGGTTCGGCCAGATTCAGCCGAACCGGATGGAGGGTGTCGCGAGCTGTCCGCCGAGCGGATGATATCGGTGAGGTGGGCGTTCGGATGACCTGGCGTGGTGTCTCTTCGCTCGCGTGCCCAGACCCAAATGCCATCTTCAGGCGAACGGAATGGATCAGGATTCTGAGAGGCGATCGTAGGCCTGTTGATGAATCGACAGGTATTCGTCGACACCCATGGCTGCCAGTTGCTCCTTAAACGAGTCCCACTCTTCGCCGGGATCGATCTGACCGGTCACGGACTGAGCAAGATGCTCCTGAACATACTGGGTTAGGACCGTCCCGAGTTCGCTGACGCGAATCGCTTCGTCCGCCGTGAAGATGGGCCGAAGCAGATCGTTCTCGGGTGGAATCGCATACGGCTCGAGGGCGTCTCGACAGTCTTCATAGAGAATGGTTTCAACGTCATACGCAGGGTCGCCGACTACAGCCTGGGACAGTCGGTCCTTGGCATTGCGGAACGAGGGCGAGAGCTGATTCCAGGACCAGGTGATGGGGCCGGTGTAGTCCGGATCTCCGGGTATGGCCGCCCAGCGGGCGGGTTCACCGTCGATGCCGATTTCCTCTGCCGTTGCAGGTCGCCAGTTCGACTTGGGTACGCCGATGATTGACCGAATTGTCGGTTCCCAGGCATAGAGACCGTCAGCCCAGGCCACGGCCAGCGCCGGATCGCTACATTTGTCGGTAATTACGAGCGAATTGGGAATGTGAGACTCGTCGTAGTCCTTGTAGGACTGGCGCAGGCCGGTTGGCCCTTCAAGAGACGGAAGGAGCCGGTAGTCTGACCAGAGGCCAGCCGTGCCGCCGGTTTGCTGCACGAACACGCCGGCAACAACCCCGGGTGCGCAACCGATCTGATTGTTATCACCCAGCCGGCGAATCTGGTCACCGTCCTGCGTGAAGGTTTCGGGACTGAGAAGGCCCTGGTCGGCGAGTTTTCGCTGGAACAACAGTGCGTCACGCCAGCCGTCCTGCATGTACGAGACCGCCACCTGGCCGTCATCGGTGCGATAGAGGTACGGATTTCCGGCGCTGAGCTGGAAGGGATTGATCAGGAATCGGTCGAGTGGCCAGCTGGCAACGGCTGTCACCGGATACTCGTCGGCCTCGCCGTTTCCGTTGGGGTCTCCCTCCTTGAAGGCCAGCATCACCTGCTCGAACTCGTCGATGGTGGTAGGCATCTCCAGGCCCAGGGTGTCGAGCCAGCCAGTGTTGATCCACATCTTCTGGGAGTTGTACTGACAATGGAAGCAGTCGTTGATGTACGGCATCGCATAGATGTTTCCGCCGTCCATCTTCGTGATTTGTTCGGCGATCGGATATTCCGGGTAGACATACTCGAGGAGGTTCGGAGCGTTGTCGGCCAGGTAATCCTGGATCGGGACGAAAACTCCCTGCCCGCCGTAGGCCGCGACCGTCGTGTTGGTGAGTTCAAAGGGAGACCAGTTGAACCCCATGATGATGTCCGGATAATCGCCACTGGCAAGTTGGAGATTGAGCTGGGTGATGGCGGCTTCGTCTTCAACGACGACCCACTCGATGTGGACGTTGGTGCGCTCCTCGTACCAGGCCGTGAATTCGTTGTTCGCCCAATCGATATTGTAGTGCGGCACCATCACCCGGAATGTGACGGTCTCCTCGACCAGGGGGTACGAATGCAACGATGGGCGGATTTCCGCTGCCGGGGTGGCATCCTGGCGGGCAGCCATGGTGGTGGTCAGGCCCAGGCCGCCGAGGGCGAGGCTTCCGGCGACCCCGCCAGCGAAACCTCGCCGGGAGATACTCCGCGATTCGGCCAACGAGCGTACTGGCGTGGTCCACTGGCGTAGAGGATCGGTCGTCATCGTGACTCCTTTCCGGGCACCGCCTGGTCCCGAGGGTATGAATTGTGGTCGTTACCGCCCAACTTACGGGCAGATCGTGACCGTGTCAAACATTTCCTTTTGGCCAGGGGCCAGGCAGAGAGATCACGTTCCTACTGACCGGGAAGCGGCTTCGACGGTCGGAAGTGTGGTGTGAGGAAACAGTTCGAGCGGAGACAGGCAAGCCCCGGGTGCCGGACACACCCAGGGCCTGCGTGATTCGGGTTATGAGGACCCGCAATGCTGGAGGGGCCTCCGGTAGAGAGGGCCCGGTCGGTGAGCAGCTAGACCTGTTCGAGCGCCTGCTCGAGATCGGCGATGATGTCGCCGATGGATTCCAGGCCCACCGAGAGACGGATGTAGTCGGGAGTGACACCGGTCGAGGCCTGTTCGTCCTCGGCCAGCTGCGAGTGCGTGGTGGTGGCGGGATGGATGATGAGTGACTTGGCGTCGCCGATGTTCGCGAGGTGGGAGAAGAGCTTGACGCTCTCGACCACTTTCTTCCCGGCTTCGGCGCCGCCCTTGACGCCAAACCCGAGAATCGCGCCGTAAAGACCGTGCTGCCAGTACTTGTTTGCGGTGTCGTAGGCCGGGTGACCAGGGAGACCCGGATAATTGACCCAGGAGACCTTCGGGTGCTCGGTGAGGAAGCGGGCGACGGCCAGCGCGTTCTGGGAGTGGCGCTCCATCCGCAGGGCGAGTGTTTCGATGCCCTGGAGGATCAGGAACGAGTTGAATGGCGAGATGGCGGCACCGATATCGCGGAGCCCCTGAACGCGCAGCTTGATGATGTAGGCGATGTTGCCCAGGGCAGGTCCGAACTGGAGGCCATGGTAGCTGGGGTCCGGGTCCTGGAACTCGGCCTTGAATCGTGGGTTGCTCGTCCAGTCAAAGGTGCCGCCATCGACGACGATGCCGCCGATCGAGGTGCCATGACCACCGATGAACTTGGTGAGTGAGTGGACCACGATATCGGCGCCGTGCGCGATGGGATTGATCAGGTAGGGGGACGGAATCGTGTTGTCGATGATGAGGGGGACGCCGGCTTCGTGGGCGACGTCGGCCACGCCACGAATGTCGAGCGTGAGGAGATCCGGGTTACCGACGGATTCGGAGTAGACCGCTTTGGTCTTGTCGGTGATTGCTGCCTTGACCGCTTCCGGCGTCGAGTCGACGAACTTCACGTTGATGCCAAGCTTCGGCAGCGTGTAGTGGAAGAGGTTGTAGGTGCCACCGTAGAGGCTGGTGGTGGAGACGATTTCGTCGCCGGCGCCAGCGATGTTCAGGATGGCCATGGTCTCCGCGGCCTGACCCGAAGCGAACGCGAGTGCCGCGACGCCACCTTCGAGGGCGGCGACTCGCTGCTCCAGCACATCGGTGGTGGGATTCATCAGGCGAGTGTAGATGTTGCCAAATTCCTTGAGGCCGAACAGGTTGGCGGCGTGTTCGGTGCTGTCGAACTGGTACGACGTCGTCTGGTAGATGGGGACCGCGCGGGATTTGGTGGTGGGATCGGGAGTCTGCCCGGCGTGGAGGGAGAGCGTCTCGAACCCGGGCTTTGACGTTTCTTCGGTCACAGGTGATGTCCTTTCGGCAGGTTGTTTTGTTGTTCGCCAGGTTTTCGCTGGAACTCGGTTGGGTCCCGTTGCATGCCCGGAAAGCGTCAGAGGTCGCTGCCGGGCTCGGTACACAATCGGTCGCCAGTCACGACCCGACTGAGGAACGAGGTGACGAGCGGGTTGAGCTGGTCCCAATCCTTCAAAAAGCTGTCGTGCCCGTTGGGAGATTCGATCTGCGCCATCGTCACCTCAACCCCGAAATAGGCGAGGAGATCGTGGAGTTCCCGAATCTCGGCGGGTGAGAACAGCCAGTCGGAGGAGATGGCGACGAGATCGACTGGCGCGGAGATGGCTGTCAGCCACTTTTCCGCTCCACCGTCGCGGGCCACGTCATACATGTCCATGGCACGGGTGAGGTAAAGATAGGAATTCGGGTCGAAGCGCCGGACCAGCGCTTCGCCGTGATAGTGCAGGTAGCCTTCGACATCGTAGGTGGGGCCGAAGGCTGGATACAT
>JAEZJB010000413.1 GCA_023415845.1 Chloroflexota bacterium
CTCCGGCAATCCCCACTACCGGTTTCCCTGCCCATCACTGGGGGTTTTCCCGACCTTCACGCAATGGAGGTGTGACATATTGACAGGCATTCAGAACATATGTACTATTGTACGTACAGTGTTGAGATGGCAAGCTGTTGCTGCACAGAAGGAGCCCGTTCCGCACATGGTGACCATCGTTCAACGACACTCCCCGCCCCCGCCGGCCACCACCCCGGTGCAGGAAGGTCATCTCCAGGCCGTCGAGCGTGTGATCAGCACCATGCGCAGCGATGTGAGCCATCCTTATACGCTCGACACCTTTGCCGAGATCGCAAACTACAGCCCCTACCACTTCGCCCGGATGTTCCGAGGAGTGGTGGGAGTACCGCCGGGTGAGTTCCTGGCGGCCCTGCGATTCGAACGGGCCAAGCACCTCATCCTCAACTCCCCGGCAAGCATCACCGAAATCTGCATGGAGGTTGGATTCGCCAGCCTCGGCACGTTCTCGGCCCGCTTCAAGCACCTGGTGGGGCGGAGCCCGGCGGAACTCCGGGACATGCCTGACATGCTGCACTCGCGCCTGCCGCTACTGGAGCCATGCCTGGGGCAACGCCAGATGCGGATTGGTGGCCAGACGATTCACGGTTCCGTGATGTCGACGACTCCACGCAAGGGGCACCTCTTCATCGGCCTCTTTCCATCGGCGATTCCCCAATCGGCCCCCGTGGCGGGAACGCTGATTTCCGGCCCGGGTCCCTTCCGCATCGCCAATGTGCAGCCGGGCAATTACCGGATCCTGGCGGCGCAGTTTCCCTATGGCGACAACCCCCTCATTCACCTGCTGCCCGACGAGTCGCTGCTGGTAGGGGCCGACCCTCGCCCGCTGGTTGTGCAGGCGGGTGGACAGCCACGACCGGCCCGGGTTCAACTCCGGCCGCGCGTCCCCACCGACCCCCCGATCCTGACCGTGCTGGCACCGTCATTACTGGGGCTTTAGGACAGGATTTCGCGCAACTACCTCGCCCAATTCCCGGCTCTTCGAGCCTTCGCCAATACCCCATCGGTGAGCGCCTTCAAGTACCATGTACGCAAGAAGGGTAGGGGTATTTCGGCTACCCACGTGCGATACCTGGGCCGGGCGCCCGGGGGGGCTAGAGCGCGGATTCATGACCAGCCAGGCAACTGATTCCCAAGATGATCATTCGGAGGATCTGCTGACTCCGGAGCAGGTGACGTATCCGTTCGCCCTGGCGCCCCTGGTGGGGCGACGACGCGAGCGACAGGCGGTGGCCGACTTCCTGCGCAATCCCGACATCCGCCTGCTGGTGCTGACCGGACCAGGGGGAGTGGGAAAAACACGCCTGGCGATGAGCGTCATCGAGTCCGTGGCAGATGCCTTCCCGGGTGGCACGGTCTTCGTCGATCTTTCTCCATTGAGTGCGCCGGACCAGGTGCTGCTGGCGATCGCCAATGCGCTCGGGATTCGCAACACCAGCGATGTGCCGATGATGAACCTGATCAACGCGGCCCTGCGCTCACGACAGGTGCTGCTGGTGATCGACAACTTCGAGCACGTCGCCGATGCCGCCCTCCACCTGCCAGACCTGCTGATGGCAAACCCTGGCCTGACGATCATGGTGACCAGCCGGTCGGTGCTGTCGGTCTATGGCGAACACGTCTATCCCGTACCGCCGATGCCGGTGCCGATCGTGCCGGACAACCTGGCCGACGACAATACCCTGCTGAAGTCGCTCGCGTCGTCTGATGCCATCCAGCTCTTCGTTCGTCGCGCGGTTGCCGTGCGGTCGGACTTCACGCTGTCGAACGAGAACATCAAGGACGTGGCAAATATTTGCCGCCTGCTGGATGGTTTGCCACTGGCGATCGAACTGGCCGCTGCCCGGATCGGCCTCCTGCCGCCGAGACTTCTGGCCCAGCGGCTCCAGCGTCGCCTGCCGCTCCTGGATGACGGCCCGCGCGACGTGCCGACACGGCTCAGGACGATGCGAAATGCCATTCTCTGGAGCTACGACCTCCTGACGCCGGAGGAGCAAACCGTGTTCCGCCGGGTGGCGATCTTCGCCAGTTCGTGGACCCTGGCGGCAGCCGTGGCGGTGGTGGTGGGAGATGGCGATGACGACCTTGACGAGATCATGGTGCTCGACCTGATCTCGTCCCTGCACGACAAGAGCCTCGTCAAGCAGGTGGACTCGGACGCCGATGCGCCCCACTTCAACCTGCTGCAGGTACTCAGGGAATTTGGTCTCGAGCAACTCGACCTGCTGGGCGAACGGGCTGAACTCGAACGACGCCACGCCACCTACATGCTGAAGCTCGCCGAAGAAGCCGGCCCGGAACTGATCGGCCCCGACCAGATCGCCTGGCTGGACCGGGTGGCCGCCATCTATCCGGATGTGCAGTCGGCCTATGCCTGGGCATTGGCAAACGACCCGCCCGAACTGGCGCTGGGCCTGGCAACGTCTTTGTGGCGCTATGGCTACACCCGGGGCCAGACACGGCAAAGCCGCGAATGGATCGAGCGGGCCCTGGAGCGGGCCGAAGCGAGAACACCCCTGCGGGCGTATGCGCTTAATGGCGCCGCCATCCTCTCCAACATGGAGCGGGACCTGGACCGGGCGCGCCAGCTTCACACCGAAGCACTCGACATTGCCACCGAACTCGGCGACCGGCGGATTGCCGGGATGGCCCACATCGGATTGGGAGACTGCGCCGCGACCTCCTATGAGGTGGAGGAAGCGACGTATCACTACCAGCAGGCTGAAAAGATCTTCCGCGCCCTCGGTGACCAGCGAAACATTGCCGCGACCCTGACCAACGCCGCGAACCTGTTGTGGGCCCAGAACCAGCTCAACGAAGCGATCGACATGAACGAGCGGGCGCGCATTCTCTACACCAATGCCGGTGACCGGCGAGGTGTGGCGTGGTCCGCAACGAATATTGGCCGGATCGCGGCGCAGCAGCAGGACTACCAGCGGGCGGTTCCCAACCTGGCCCAGGCGGTACAGGCCTACGACCTGCTCGGTGATCGCGCGGGGTACGCGGAAGCGATCGAAGGCATTGCCCAAGTGGCGGTCAACACTGGCCATTACACCCGGGCGGCGTCCCTGCTGGCTGCGGCTGACGGCCTGCGGCGGGCAGTTAACCACCCGATTGCCCCAATCGATCATGCCTATCATGAAGAGATGCTTGCCACCCTGCGTCGCGAACTCGATGGGGAATTCGACGAAATCTGGGAAGCCGACCGGTCGCTCAGCTTCGATGAGGTCAAAGCGCTCGTCAACCAGATTCTGGAGGATGATCCGGGACCGAGTCGCGAGAAACCGCGCGCCAACCGGCAGGTTCGCGTGGCCTCCCTGATCAAGGAACTTGGTATCTCGGAGCGCGAGATCGAAGTGCTCACGCTGGTGGCCGCAGGCAAGACGGACAAGGACATTGCCGACGAACTCTTCATCGGCGTGCGCACGGTGCAGAGCCACGTGGCGAACCTGCTCACCAAGCTTGAAGTCAATGCACGGTCTGCCGCCGTAGCCCGGGCAATTCGGTCCGGCATCATCTCCTGACACCACACGTGCAATGAGAATCAGGCCCCGTTCACCGCGAACGCGGTGAGCGGGGCCTGATCGATTTCCTCGCCGCCTGGCAGTGCCAGTGCGACGGGCCGGACTAGACCTGTTCGGCCGTCCAGGCCTCGTCGCTCAGTTCGGTGGTGCGAAGCACATCGAGCGCGAGCGGCAGGAGCTTGCCGCGAACCGAATCGAGCGCACCAAAATCAACCTGGAGCAGGCCCTTGACGCCGGCCGCCCAGTTCACCGAAATCGCCACTCCGGCGTAATGGATCTGGAGCTCGCGAGCGAGAATGGCCTCGGGCATCGCCGTCATCCCGACAACGTCAGCTCCGAGGATGGCGCTCATGCGAATTTCGGCAGCTGTCTCGAAGCGTGGCCCATTGAAGCAGATGTAGACCCCGCTGGGGCGGATCGAGAGACCGTACTCGGGCGCGCGGCGGACGATCGCCTCCCGCAGGGACGGGCTGAACGGCTCGGTGAACGGGACATGACGCAGCCCCTCCTCTCCGCCGTTGAAGAAGGTAAACTCCCGACCGCTCGTGAAGTCGATGATATCGCTCAGGGCGACAACGCCGCCCGGCGGGATGTCCTCGGCGATGCCGCCGACAGCAAAGGTGGCCACCACCCGATCGACCCCCAGCTCGCGGAGCGCCCAGATGTTGGCTCGATAGTTGATACGATGCGGTGGAAGATCGTGCTCGACTCCATGACGCGAGAGGAACACGGTGTCCTCATCAGCGCCGGTGCCGGTCCAGGCGAGCGCCGTGCCGTAGGGAGTGAGGACTTCCTGTTCGGTGAAGCCTTCAGCCGGACGTTCGACGCCAGATCCGCCGATGATGCCAATTCTTGCCATGGAGTGCTCCAGAAACGTGCCTGCTGCCCACGACGGACAACGTCAGGGGCAGAATAGGGCGACGGCAACAGCTGCCACAAGCTCCCTCGGACAGTCAGCGGTCAGGACCCGCGTTGCGGCCCGCAACCCAACCTGCTACAACAAAGTCCTGATCGCGCCGCACCACCTTGCGCCAAGTTCCAGGAAAGGCATCCGCATGACGCTTCTTCCCCGCTGGCTCACTCCATTCCGCCTCCTGATCGTGGCCCTCCTGCTGTTCGGCTCGACGTCGACCGCCCTGGCGCTCCAGGATGGAGGGGGGCTCAAGGGCGGACAGTCCGATGATGACGATGAGGCGCCAGGCCTGATCGACGACGGGCTCTACGAAAGCCCCCAGTTTGGTGTCGAGGTGAGCTGGACCGACGCCTGGAAAGTCGGCAGCCCCTCCAACCCGGATGTCGAACATGCCATTGGTGGACAGTTCGACGGGCCAGTGGCCTCCGACGGCAACCTCGGTGACATCATCTTCCTGACCGACACGGACACCGAATCGGCAGTGCTGTCGCTCGGATTCAGCCCGTCGGTCGGTCCAATGGATGTCGACCTGCTCCTGGCGGCGATGGAGGATGAG
>JAEZJB010000471.1 GCA_023415845.1 Chloroflexota bacterium
CTCCTGGCCCGCGATACAGCGACCTGTCACCGAGTGGCCACGCTCTCAGATTGACGGGGTCGCCAGCCAGTCATCGACGAACACCACCCAGACCGTCACCGCCAGCTGACCTGCGGTGGTGGTGCCGGTGATCTCGTAGCAGCCTTCCTCCGGGAACCAGATCGATCCGGCGATCGAACCCGAGTCGACCTCGGCGACGCCCGGTTCCGGCGACGTATGGTCACCAACCGGCTCGACCGTGATCGTCAACTCGTTATGCCCCTTGTCCCGCACCCAGATGGTCTTGTTCCAGCCACCGTCGTCGCCCGGTTCGTGCAGGGCGTAGAGGATGCCGTCTTGCGGCACGCCGACGTAGAGGCCGTCCTGCCCGAACCAGACGCCAGGCGGCTCGACGTTCCGTGGATCGACCCCGTTTGGCAGGGTGACCGCGCACCAGTCGGGAATGGACGGCGCTGGGGACGCCATCGGAGTCGCGACGAGGACGATGAGGGAAACCAGCGCGGCGAGGATCATGGCAGCCTCTCCTGGCGATTGACGAGGACGAGAGTTCTCCGGCAGAGAAACGCATCGTACGGATGAATGGTGATGAGTCGGCTAACGCCAGTGTACCGCTGCTGTCTCGACACAGAGATGTCCCCCTGGGGCCGTCGAGGTGAGTGACGCTGCGACGCGCCTGGTCAGGATCGCTGCCCTTCGTGGGAGGTGATACCGTGGGTCGGGGTCCCGTCGGAGCGGCACGGCCTTCACTGTGGAGACATGCGCATGCGTACGATTCGGTTCGAGGAGATGTTTCCCTGGGAACTCGCGCAAACGATCGCGGAAGCTCCAATCTGCTATCTGCCGCTCGGCGTGCTGGAATGGCACGGCGAGCACAGCGCGGTGGGCCTGGATGGCATCAAGGCCCACGCCGTCTGCGAGGAGGCCGCGCGGCGTTCAGGCGGGGTGGTGGTGCCCACGCTCTGGTGGGGTTCCGACGAGCGTGATGATCTCCCCGACGGCACATACCTGACTGGCGGCATCGAGCGGGGCGAGCGTTATCACGTGCCCGGTTCCATGTTCTGGATTCGGCCCGAGACATTCCGTGAGTTGCTGGCCGACATGTTCGAGGCCATGCGCCGGCGTGGCTTTCGGGTGATTGTAGTGGTTGCAGGTCACTGGTCCCCGCGGGTTTACCTGCCCACCGTGCGCACGGCCGGTGATGAATTCCTGGGCCGCCACCCCGACATCCGCTGGCTGCTGGTGACCGACCAGGAGATGGCTCCCGATCTCGACTATCCCTACGAGCACGCGGCCGGTGGCGAAACGTCGCTCCTGATGGCGATTCGACCGGACCTTGTCGCCCTCGACAAGGCGCTGGAGACCGACCGCTCGCTGGCCTCCTTCTACGCCAACGAGCCGCAGCACCTGGCACGGCGTCGCGAGCAGCCAGACGGCTACATCGGCCTGTTCACCGGCAGCGATGGTGATGCCAACGACCCCGTTCGTTCGTCGAGCGTGGAGCGGGGCGAGCTTCTGCTGAGGGCGATTTCGGAGCGGATTGCCGCGCGGGCAAGCGCCTTGCTGGCCGATGTCCGGTCGTCCCCGACGTAGTCCTGATCCAGGGGTGTGATCGGGAAATCCTGCACCGATTACGAACGATAGCTGCTTGACGCGGCTTGGAATAGAACATATGTTCTTATTTGAGTAAGAGGCGAACACGCCCTGAAGCAATCAGCCCAGGGATAGCCATGCCTTTCAACCCCCGACGAGACAAATCACCCCAACCCCCACCCGCGGTCAACCTGTCGACCGAGCAGATTCGAAGCGCGCTCGAACGAGCCGTCGATCTGCGCCGCCAGAACGCCATCAGGCCCGAGGAGGTTCAGGGCCACGCCCTGTGTCCGGGCGACGCGATTCAGTCGACCGAGGGATATCGCCGCAATCGGCGCTGGCATACGGCTGGAGATACGCAGCCATGCGAGCGGGATGCCTGGTGGCGTGTCGGATGGATAACGCAGGAACCAGCCGCCTCAATCCAGACGCCTCCAAGCCAGACGGTGTTTCGAGCGACGTGGGAGGTATGGCTCAACGTCGATGACGGGCGAGTTTGGATGAAAACGAAGCGCTCCCGCTAGGGCCATCTCTGAAGCCAGCCATACCCCAACACGTCGAGTCCCGCTCTACGGCGGTGCGACGGGGCCTGCATCTACGGGTGTATTACAATGTATTACATGGATGTGAGCTTTGAACGCTTTGTCTGGGACGAGTGGAATATTCTCCACATTGCCAAGCACGATGTCAGCCCGGAAGAGGTTGAGTCAGCGAGAGCGGCTGGTCTGATCCTCTTCCGAGAAAGCTACAAGGGGCGACTGTTGTTGCTCGGTGAAACGACAACCGGTCGTGTGCTTGCCATCGTCGTCGGACCAGTTCCGGGAGCAGAAGCTGGGACCTGGTATCCATTCAGTGCCAGAACCGCGCATCGTAGCGAACGACGGGCCTATGCCCAACTGACAGGAGGTGAAACACCATGAGCAAGTCCAGGCCATCTGTCGATCTGGGATACCCAACGCCAGCACTTGGCAGGATTCCCTCGTTCAACAACATTGAGGAAGAGGCAGAGTTCTGGGATACCCACAGCTTTACCGAGTTCGAGGAGGAGTTGGTGCCGGTTGAGGTGCGAATAGGTGGCCCCCTTTCCTCCCCGCTATCGGTTCGGCTCGATCAGGAGGATCGCCAGGAACTCGCTCGTCGCGCCAAGGAAATGGGTGTTGGGCCGTCCACGCTCGTGCGAATGTGGGTCAAGGAGCGTCTCGCTCGCACTGGCTGATCTTCGCGCCTCAATCCGCCGCCGCCGGGGCCAAACTCGGCACCGGCTCCTTCCGGGTTGACCCCCGATTGATCGCCAGCACCATCCCGGCCGCCACCAGGCTCAGGTACCCCGCCGCGGTGAACGCCAGCACGTAATCGCCCTGCTCTGTCCGCAACACCCCGGCCACGTAGGCTGCGAACGCCGCCCCGAGTTGGTGCGCGGCAAACACCCAGCCATAGACCAGCGCCGCGGTCCCCACCCCGAACGACTGCGTTGCCACGGCCACCGTCGGCGGTACCGTCGCCACCCAGTCCAGCCCGTAGAAAACGATGAACGCGATCATCGCGAACTGCGGCAGGTCGAACACGAACGGCAGCAGGATCAGCGACAGTCCCCGCAGCCCGTAATACATGAACAGCAGGCGGCGCGGATCGAACCGGTCGGTCAGCCAGCCGGACGCCGTCGTCCCGATGATGTCGAAAATTCCGATCAGGGCCAGCAGGTTGGCGGCGGCGATCTCGGTCATCCCGTGATCCATCCCCGCCGGAATGAAGTGGGTGCCAATAAGCCCGTTGGTCGTCGCCCCGCAGATGAAGAAGCTCCCGGCCAGCAGCCAGAAGTTCCGCGTTCCCACCGCCGTCCCAAGCGCCCCGAACGCCGCCGCAATCGGGTTCCGCCGCACCGGGGCCGCGCCCTCCTCGCCGGTCGCGCCGTAGCGCAGCAGGCCGAGGTCCTCGGGTCGGTTCCGGGCGAAGACCAGCACCAGCGGAATCACCGTCACCGTCGCCACCGCCACCGTGATCGAGACCGCCCGCCAGCCCTGATGCGAAGCCAGCCAGGCCAGCGCCGGCAGGAAGGCCAGTTGCCCGGTCGCGCTCGCGGCCGTCAGCACCCCCATCACCAGTCCGCGCCGCGCCACGAACCAGCGCGTCGCCACCGTCGCCGCCAGCACGGTCGCCATCGAACCGGTACCGAGGCCGACCGCCACGCCCCACAACAGGTAGAGCTGCCACGGCTCGGTCATGAAGATCGTCAGGAACGCCCCGGTCGAAATCGTGACCAGTGCCGCGGTCAGCACCGTCCTGATCCCCCACCGCTCCATCATCGCCGCCGCGAACGGCCCCATGAACCCGAACAGGATCAGGTTGATCGAGACCGCCAGCGAGATCGTCGCCCGGTCCCAGCCGAACGCCTCCTGCAGCGGCACGATCAGCACCCCCGGCGCCGAGCGGAAGCCCGACGCCGCCAGCAGCACGACGAAGGTCAATGCCGCCATCACCCAGGCGTAGTGCAGGTTGCGCGGGCGGGAGACAGGCATGGGAAGAACTCCAGACGAGGCAGGGTGACCATGGCCGACGTGAGTCCAGCCTGGCGGAATGGTAGGCGACCGTCACCGATCGGACGCACCGGCGAGTGCCGTGTGAGATCAGGTCGGGGGTATCGCGGACGCTTCCTGTCCTGCTCCCCGCCCTGCCGGGTGTACGAACGACTTTTTTCGGCACGGGTGGCGGGATTTCGGCTCCTCGATGCGTACGATAGGGTAGAAGTAGAACATATGTTCTATTCGTTCTGCCTTGCCTACCCTCGAGGAGTCGCTCCCATGCTCGTTGCCGGTCCCTGGCTCACCTCTCCCGATCTCTCCGCCTGGCCGCCCGCCACGCGCACGCCTGCCGACGATGCCCGCGTGGCTGCCTACGCGGCCGCCCTCGCCTTCTTTCACGGCGACCAGTGGACCTCCCCACCCCGCCGGGGCGAATCCCGCCTCGTCTTCAACTACGCGCGGGCACTCGTGCGCAAGACCGCCAGCTATGTCTTTCCCGGCCCGCTGGCAGTCTCGACGGTGCCCCTCACCGACACCCCTGCCGCGCGGGAGGCGGCCAGTCTCGCCGAACGCCTGCTGGCCACGCTCACCACCGATCTCGATCTCGCCCGCCTCGACCAGCAACTGGCCATCGATGCGGCTGTCCTCGGTGACGCCGCAATCAAGGTCACCTGGGACCAGCGGCGGCAGCGCCCCCGCGTCGCCCCGGTCGATCCGGCCGCCCTCGTCGCCAGTTGGGCGCCCGACGATCCGCAGGAGGTCGATCGCATCGTCCACGCCTACGCCCTGACCGGTCTCCAGGCTCGCCGCCTCTTCCCCGATCTCGATCTTTCCGCCCTCGATCCCGAGGCGACCGTGCCGGTGGTCGAGGACTGGATGGACGCCACCTGGAGCATCCGCATTGCCGGGCAGCACGTGCGCACCATGCCCAATCCCTACGGCTGGATTCCCTACCTGGTTGCCGCCAACAATCCACGCCCGCTCGCCTTCTGGGGCCAGTCCGATCTCGTCGATCTCCACGATGTCTGCCGGGAGATCAACCAGCGCATGACCGTGATGGCCCGCATCCTCGAGCTCTCCGGCGCCCCGATCGCCGTGCTCGAGAACGTCCACGGCTCGGAGGGGATCGCGGTCGGCCCGGGCGCGAAGTGGGAGTTGCCCGAAGGCGCGAAGGCCTACCTGCTCGATCTCCTCCAGGGCGGCAGTTCGCAGATCCATCTCGACTACCTCGACCGGCTCTTTCGCATCCTCCACGACCTGAGCGAAACCCCGCGTACCGCCTTTGGCGATTCCGGGCGCGACCTCTCCGGCGCCGCGCTCGAAGTCGAGATCCAGCCGCTGGTCCAGAAGGTCCAGCGCCTCCGCCGCATGTGGGACAGCGTCTTCACCCGCCGCAACGCGATGCTGCTCGACCTGCTCGAACGGTTTGGCGGCCACCCGCTGCACGGCGTGCGCCAGACCACCACCATCTGGCCCCCGATCCTCCCCAGCGACCGTGAAGGCGCCGTGCGCGACGCCGTGTCGCTGGTCGAGAGCGGGATCCAGAGCCGTCGCAGTGCCATCGTCGCCCTCGGCGGCAACGATCCCGAAACCGAACTGGCCGCGATTCGGGCCGAACGTGACCTCGCCGCGCCCGCCCCGATCACCGAAAGGACCCCAGCATGACGACGCGCCTCGACTTGCGCCTGATCCTTCGCCGCCGCCTCTCCGATACCAATACCCACCCCTTGTGGGACGATGATTTCCTCAACGATGCCATCACCGAGGGGATTCGCCGCTACAGCACCCCCGTCCCGCGTCAGGCCGTGATCGCCCCCCACGTGCTGGCCGGTGCCCGCGAGATCGAGTTGCCGCCTACGGTCAACGCCATGCGCGTGGTCCACGTCTTCGACGATCGGGGCATTCCCTGGCGGCGCTGGGAGGAACAGCGCGATCCTCCCCCCTCACCCACCGGGTTCGCCGAGGTTCCGGCCGTCTGGCGCGCCTGGGCCACCAGCGTGATTCTCGGCACGCCCGCCCCTCGCAGCGGCACCTGGCGGCTGGAGTATTACGCCAACCGCCTTGAACCGATCGACGACTACCTCGATCTCGATATCTCTCCCGGCGACGAAGACCTGGTGCTCGCGTTGACCTTTGCCGTCGCCCTCAGCCGGCGCGCCGTGGCCGAGGGCAAGCGCTACAACGGGCGCGGTGGCGTCCATCCCATCGCCGCCGCCGCCCGCACCGCCCAGGCCGATGCCGACCGGCTGATCTGGCGCCGGTTCCGCGTCGTGCGCTCCGGCACCCTCAACAACACCGTTGCCGATTGATGCCGTCCCTGTTCCCCACCGGACGCTCTCGCGTCAGGAGTTCATCCCATGCGTGCCCGACCTGCCGCCGGTATCTCGCCCGGCTTCAAGCCCCGTCCCACCGAGTCACGCACCTCCGTCACCTCGGCGCCACCAACCTTCCGCCCGCGCCTCGATGACATGCTCGAACCGGTCTACCGCCTGGTGGCCCGGGTCATCCGCATCGTCCGCTGGGTCATGGTGCGGCTCGCCCTGCGCTATCCGGTCCAGTGGTTTGCCTGGCAGGTCGCCGCCGACGAACGCACCTGCCCCGAGTGCGGTGCCCTGCAGGGTCGCATCTGGCCGGAAGACCGTCCGGGGCCTACGCCGCCGCTCCATGTCAATTGCCGCTGCCAGGTTGTGCCGCATCACACCGAATGGCGCACCCGCTACGTACCCACCTGGCAGCAGCGCACCGTCGCCGGGCAGGCGTGGGCATGGACCCGCACCGGCTGGGCCTGACGTCATGACCCACCCACCTCACCCGAAAGGATTCACCCATGTCCCAGGCATCCGACATCGTCCTCAACGGCGATCCCTACATGCTCGTCGCAGCCTCCGGCCGCGAAGGCTACCGCCGCTCGCAGGACGGCATCGACGAGGGCCGCACCGGCCGCATCACCCAGACCGATTTCTTCGGCGGCACCGGCCGCGCCCTGCAACTCGAGCGCGACCGCGGGTTCGCCTCGCTCGAAGTCGGTCCCGCCCTCGGTGGCCAGGGTGTCGCCCCGTGGCCCTTCATCGACACGCTCACCCTGCCCAGCGGCGTCCCGCTCGGCGACCGCGTCCATGAGTACCCGCATGCCATCATTCGCGACCATCTCTACCTTGGCATCGGCCAGTACCTCTATCGCGCGGCCTCCCTCGCCGGTGGCAGTTGGGCGCCCCCGGTCCAGGTCTACGACGCCGGATCGGGCAACACCATCTGGTCGATCGTTGCCTATGGCTGGAACATCCTGCTCTCGTTCGGGCTGACAAAGGAGATCACCCACGGCCTCTATCCCGATTTCTCCAGCCCCACCGTCCTCTTCGCCGGGGCCCGTGGCTATCACATGGTCGCCTACCAGGGTTTCGCGATCTGGGCCGATGCGCGTGGACCGGGCGTGGGATACCAGAACATGCTGCAGATGGTGACGGGCACCGGCATTCAGAGTCGGCGCACCGCCGCCCCGATCCGCCGGCTCACCACCGCCCAGGCCGAGGTCGTCATCGCCACCAATGACGCCGTCTACACCTACGCCGGGCGGGTCGCCGAAACCACCGTGCCCAATGCCAGTCCACCGCCTGATGATGTCGAGGTCGAGCGATGGACTGGCGACGTCACGCCCTTCTTCCAGCACGGCCTCGCCACCTTCCCCGACGACTTCCGTTTCCTGGTCGGGTTCGGTGGCCGCACCTACGCCTGGCTGGCCGGCATGGTGCTGGAACACGATCCGAACGGGGAGCGGGCCGGGTGGCGGGAAACCGGTCTCGGTGGCGCCCGCTGCTTCGGTGCCTGTGTCGCCGCCGGGTACCTGATTGTCTCGCTGCTCACCCACGACCAGCGTTCGCAGGTCTGGGCCTGGGATGGGGCCGGCTGGTGGTGCCTGGTCGATCACGCCGCCAGTGTCGCGACCTGGCTGACCCCGGTGCCGCTCGGCGGGCTGGACGGCTTCGACGTTGGCGTCTTCCGCGAAGGCTCGCGCGATCTCAAGGTGCTCCGCCTGCTGCCGCGCTCCCCAACCCAGCCCGCGATCCCGGCGATTGCCGCCAACCCTGCCTACATCACCTCGATGATCGATGCCGGGGAACGCGACAAGTCCCGCGCCTGGCGCCGGATCGGAGCCACCTTCGCCACCCCGCAAATCCTTGGCAATCCGGCTTCAACCGATCCGGTCACCGTTCACCTCGACTGGTCGGCCGACGCCGGGGAAACCTGGCATACCGCCACCAGCTACACGGCCAGCGCCAACACCCTGGCCGACAACCTCTTCGAGATCACCCATCCGCTGGCCGGTGCGGTCGACCCCTGGCTGATGCTGCGCGTGCGCTGGAGCGGCACCTTCGACTGGGCCCCGGTGCTGACCGGTCTCTGGGCGGAATACGAGGTGATGGAGTCACCGGCCCGGCGGCGGCGCTGGCAATTGACCGTGCAAGCCGAGGACCAGCTGGTCGACCGCGAAGGCGGCACCCTGACCCGCACCGGTCGCCAGCAGATCGCCGAGTTGTGGAATCACTGGCAGCAGGCGACCCCGCTCCCCTTCCGTGATCTCGACTACGACGATGACCCTGTCGAGCGGCAGGTCCGCATCGTCGGCATCTCCGAGGCCGTGCCCGCTCCGCACCAGGCCGGGCTATGGGGCCAGTCGTCGATCACGCTCACCCTCGTCGAGGTGTGAACCAACGTGCTGATCTGCTTCACCCCACCGGGGATGACCGTGTGTCATCCCCGCCCCCCCACCACCCCTCGTCATTCTGAGCGGAGCGCAGCGGAGTCGAAGAATCCCTGTGCGAAGCACATCGGCCGCCAGGCCGATCTGACGAGGCGACCAAAAGACCACTCATCACCACCTCCGGTCATCCCCGGCGCAGCGAAACGGGCCATCCACACCTCGGCAACGTTCACCCCTGACGACGCGCGAGATCACCCTGCCCGGCCGATTGCGGAAACAGGTATCGCAGCGTTGAACCATCCGCGCCAGGATCGGCTTCCGGTCCACCGGGGAGGTCGGGAACATGATCGATATCCGTCGCCCAGTTGAGCGGATTGGCCATGATGTAGCGACGGCAGCGGGTAAGGTCCGCCTCGTCACGCACGATGTGGTCGTAGAAATTCGGTTGCCACAAACGTCCATCGAACGGCCCCCACCGACCGGCATGCACCTCTTCGGCATAGTGCGCGCTGGTCATGCCCTTGAACCCCTGCACGAGATTGTCCAGCCGAGGATTCTCGCGGAGATCGTTCGCCGCCAGCCCCACAATGGCGTGGAAGTGATTCGGCATCAGCACCCAGGCATCGAACGTGACGGTGGGAAAGGTCTCCGTCATCTGCTCCCAGGCATCCATCACCATCTCCCCGGCAGCATTGGGAATCATCCTCCCCTCCGAGACATGCCCAAACAGATGCCACCGATGCTCGGTGCAGATGGTGATCGCGTAGGGACCGGGACGGCGGTAATCCCATCCCGGCAACCGGTTGCCACGTCGGTGGGGACGTTCGGGACGATTCATCACGCAGCCTCACATCGTGCACGCAAGCGAGTGTTCAGGGAACCACCGCCATGTTACCGTCATCTCCTGCGCCCTGAAGGTCCCACGAACCGTAGGGGCCGACTCCATGTCGGCCCGTTCTCGGCCAGCCCCCCCTCCCGCCCTCACACCATGTCGAACTTCCATCCATCGACATCCTTCCCCGCCCGCCAACCCACTCGTCATCCCGAGAGTCCACACTGTAGGGGTCGACTCCATGTCGGCCCGTCGTTGACCAGAAACCCGTCCCGTCCTCCTGCTCACCTCGGCCATCCTCGCCCACTCCCAATTACTCGTCATCCTGAGCGCAGCGAAGGATCCCCGCGCGAAGCGCATCCGGCGAAGCCGGATCATCATCAGCCACGATCAGATGACGTTTCTTCCTCGTCGAACCAGTTCCAGGCCAGATCGTTCCAGCGTGGATTCTGCTCCTCGATCAG
>JAEZJB010000181.1 GCA_023415845.1 Chloroflexota bacterium
TTCCCGCAGCCTGGCGCGATGTGGACGATGCCGGTGCCTTCTTCGGAGGAGACGTCGGTCCAGGGGATGACGCGGTGTTGAACGTCGGCATTGGCGGGCAATTCGTCGAACGGGCCGCGATAGGTTCGCCCAATCAGGTCCGACCCCTTGAGTTCGGCCAGAACCTCGAACTCGCCCTTCAGAGCCTTGGGAGCGGCGTCCTTTGCGAGGTAATAGACCTGCTCATTCTGCCTGACCTTGAGGTAATCAAGCTCAGGGTTGACGGCAGCAGCAACGTTCGCGGCAAGGGTCCATGGGGTAGTGGTCCAGACCATGAGCGAGGCATCTTCGTCCGTCAGCGGAAAGGTGGCGAAGATGGCGAGGTGCGTTCGGTCCTGGTAGCCCTCAGTCACGATTTCGTGCTCGGAGAGGCCGGTGCCACAACGGGGGCACCAGGGCATGACGTCGTGGCCCTTGTAGATCCAGCCGCGTTCGTGGCAGGTCTTCAGGAAATGCCAGATGGTGTAGTTGTTCTCATCCGACATTGTGTAATAGGAGTTGTCCCAATCCATCCAGTAGGCGAGGCGGACGGACTGGTCGGTCTGGCGGGCCGAGTATTTCCAAACGCGCTGCTTGCAGCGCTCGACGAAGTTCGCAATGCCAAACGACTCGATCTCACGCTTGTTCTTGAGCCCGAGTTCTTTTTCCACCTCGACTTCGACCCAGAGGCCCTGGCAGTCGAAACCGTTCTGGAATCGCTGCTTCTTGCCAAGCAGGTTGTGATAGCGCTGAAAGACATCCTTGTAGGTGCGGCCCCAGGCGTGGTGAACACCCATGGGATTATTGGCCGTGATGGGTCCATCAATGAACGAGAATCGCTCATCGGAGTCATCGTTGCGATGGAGGTACTTCTGGAGGATGTCCTGTTCGCTCCACCAGGCAAGAAGATCCTGCTCGAGGCGAGGGAAGTCCACACGGGCTGGGACTTCCTTGAATGTCTTGGTGGCCGTCTTCGCCATTGATAGGTACTCCTCAATCACGTTCAGTCTGGATTGCTGTTTTGGCATGGGGAGGCACGAAAACGCCCATCCCGGACGAGGATGGGCCTGGGACCGCGCCGCGATGGACGCCTGTGGTCCCGTTCGGGCTCGGGTTCGTGAAAGAACCCGGTGGGCATGCTGCCCCTCATCAAATCACCATAGATTGTACCAGTCGCACGTTCCTCCATTTGATTACGCAGGAATGGAGTGTGACGATCCAGGATTGCCTCAAGAGCGACGGATCGGACTGGTTGCCAGAGAAGCCTGCGGCAGGTCGCCGCGCCGTTCGTAAGGAAATCTGGTCAAGCCTGATCTCCCGGAATGTCGTCCGCAGTAATTCATTAATTCATTAATTCGCCGATTGCCCCGTTTTTCCCCAAGCCATGGGGGGTTCGCAAGGGAATTCGTGCGAATTCATGCGAATTCGTGCGGACCGGGGCGATTCCCCGGCGCCTACGCACGTTGTCAACGCACTGAGCGGTCACCCGCCTACCTATCGTACGCATCGAGAAGCCAAAATCCCGCCACGCAGATGGAAATTCGGTATTCAGGCACTACCAACGGCCACTGACGATCTCGTTCAGAGATCAGGTCGTGGGGACGTTCGACATCCAGATGCGTACCCGACGGTAGATATTGGTGAGTCCGAGCAGGTAGGTGGTGCCAAGAACGTAGGAAGCGCTGACGTCGGTCAACCAGTGATGACCAAGGTAGATCCGGCTGGGTCCCACAAGGGAAATCAACGAGATGAGGAAGCCGACAATCAGCCGGCGGAGCCAGGTCGGACGAATCCAGGTCTCGGCGAGATAGGCCAGGAATCCGTAAACACCGACGTAGTTGAGGACGTGTCCACTGGGGAAGCTGGAGCCGCCGATGTTTGCCGCGGCGACCTTGATTGTGGTTTCGGCGGCGGTTGCCTCAGGACGAGGGCGTCGCATCGAGCGCTTGACGACGAAGGAAATAACGCCGGTACCCCAGGCCAGGAGTTGGAACAGCGCCTCCAGCCGGAAGCCAAGCAGCCACAGCGTGGCCGAAAGTCCGGGAGGAATGAGTCGGCTTTGCGGCGGAAATCCGGGCCAGGAGACAGCGTGCATGAGACGGTCGAACGCCCGGCTCTTGTCCCGCTGCATCTTGAGCGTGACGGACGCGTCGAACGCCTGGCTGCGTCTGGTGCGGACCAGACCGTATAGCAGCGCGAAGATGCCGAGGAAGACGGCCGCCGCCCCGATGGCGCCACTGCCACGGGCGACCGCCAACCGGTCGCGATTAAAGGTGGAGGGGTGCCGATCGCGAAACGTGCGTCGAAAGCCGGCTCCGATGACCAACCGCAAATACTTCACGCATTCCCATCCATCGTGAGGCGCTGATTTCCATTGCGGCACATGGTACCAGCAGGCTGGCACTCACCCGCGGGAGGCCGGGGATTTCCAACGCCCAGAATTCAATGAGGAGATCGCGCGTGCCGGCGGACCGACCGTGATCAGGCATCGAGGAACCTGACCAGCGACGTCGCACCGAGTATCGAGGCGGGCAGATTCGCTACACTGCGAGCGACGATCGGTTCGATGGAGCAGGGCAATGGCGATTCACGTAACGCACACACGCAATGGCATTGCAGACCATCTCCACATCCTGACCTCCGGCATCCGACAGTTTCCATTGTGGGTTGCTGTCGTGTTCGTGGCGCTCGTAGCCGTATTCGCCAATCCGGGCGGTTACAGTGAGACCTCCTACGCACTCCTGCACGGGCTATGCGCCCAGACCCCCTCGCATACGATTCATTTCGGTGATGCGCCCCTGCCATTCGATGGGCGCATGACCGGGATCTATGGCGGATTCCTGGTGACGTTCATCGGGTTGCTGGCGAGCAGAAAGGTGTTCGCCTATGGGGCGATCCCGAAGACCGTGATCGCGGTGCTCGTCCTCCTGTTGCTGGCAATGGCGGCTGACGGGTTCAACTCTCTGCTCACCGACCTGGGCATGTGGCACCCCTGGACATCGGCGAACTGGTTGCGAGTCGTGACAGGATTTGGAGTGGGCGTCGGGCTAGCGGTGGCACTGTGCTGGCTCCTGGCGTCCTCGACGTGGCACCTGAGCCGACCGACTGCCGGCGTGACCTCACTCCGCGACCTCTGGATTGCGCCGGTCGGACTCCTTTTCTATGGCGCGATGCTGTTGTGGAGTCCGACCTGGCTCCATCTGCCGGTGGCGATCATGCTCGTGCTGTCGGCCTGGCTGGTGGTGACGCTACTGGTGCTCGTCTCAATCCTGCTTGCCTTCAGGCTGGACGACCGAATGCGCTCGATGGCCCAGTTACACGTACCAGGCGCGATCGCGGCCTTGCTGGCGATCTCGATCATGATCGGATTGGGGAGTTTTCGATTCTGGGTGGAGCGGACATTCGGTATCACGAACGCCTTCATGTAGGTAAGTTGGGACCCGGTCAAAAGCGCGGAATCGGACGCTGGGACCAGACCTCCCTGTGCTACCATTCCGGCCCAATGGAGACCCGCATCTCCGACCCCCGCGCGAGCGTCCGTTGTGCATTCCCGCATCTGGCGGACGGTTCGTTATGCCCGTTTGGAATGCCATGAAAATCATTCGTCACGACAAATACATCGCCACCCGCAAGCGAAATGCGAAAGTCGTCGCCGCCCTCGGCTTCGTGATGCTCATCGGGACGCTCTTCCTGGCGTTGAATCCGCGCCTGATTCTGGTGTCCTACATCCTGATGCTTTCGGGGTTCGTGCTGTTCAACCTCGGTATGCAGCAGGTTGGGAAGTGGACGCGCAACCCGCGCAACGACCAGGCGCTCGATTTCCACCTGAAGAACCTGCCCGACCGATTCACGGTAGTGCACTATGCACCGGTCGGGAACAAGCGGGTCGAGCACGTGATGGTTTATCCGGGTGGGGCGCTGGTGATGACCACGAAGGAAGTGGACGGCCAGATCGTCGAGAACGGGAGCAAGTGGCGGCGGCGAGGAAGTGGCATGCGCCGGTTCTTCAGCTTCAGTGGTCCGCAACTTGGCAACCCGAGCATCGAAACCGAAGACGGCATCAACCGGCTGGAAAAGCTGCTGGCAGAGAAGTCGATGGAGGTTGATGTTGACGGCGTGGTGGTGTTCCTGCACCCCCAGACGGAGCTGGAAATCGAGAATCCTGACTTCCCGGTCCTGCACGCCGACGAACTCCAAACCTATATCACCAGGCTGCCAGCGGACGAAACATTTACCGCCGCCGAGCGCGAGCAGCTCGTGTCGATCCTGGCAGAGGGAGCGAATCAGGTCGCAGTCGGCGGAGACGGAAAAGCCAGCGCGGGGAGGACGACCGGTCGCCGACGGCCGGTCAAGCGAGCGCCGGTGGGACCGAAGTCGAATGGCGCACCACCGGAAGCGGAGACTCGACGGCGCCCAGCCAAACGAGCTTCGAACTGATGAAGCCCGGTGACGTGCCACCGGCCAATGACCCGAACACTGGTTGGCCGGTGTGGGGTCAAAAATCTGCCGTGGCGGAGTTGCAGCAGGCTGTCCTGCGCGGACCGCGTCATGCCTGGATCCTGACTGGCCCGGATGGTGCAGGCAAGCGGCTCGCGGCCCGCACATTCGCCAAGGCGTTGTGTTGTCCCATGCGGAAAGCGGACAGCGCTGCGCCCTGTGACTCCTGTGCGGTGTGCCGAAGGATTGACCGGGGCGTCTTTCCCGATGTCGTCGAGTTTGGCCTCCAGCAGCAGATTGAGCGTGACGGTGACAAATCCCGCAACCTGACGCTGAATGTGGCGACGGTGCGGGAAGTCTCGGCGAGCGTGTCGTTTCGCCCAACCGAGTCGAACTGGAAGGTAGCAATCGTTAACGACGCGGAGACGATGCAGGAGACGGCCCAGGAGGCGTTTCTCAAGACGCTCGAAGAGCCGCCGGACTACGCCGTGATCCTGTTGCTGGCCGACGATCTCGATCCAATCCTGCCGACGATTCAAAGCCGGTGCTCGATTGTGCGGTTTGGGTCCGTATCCGTCGACGATCTGGCGACGATGCTGCAGGCGGCCGGTGAGAGCGCCGCCGAGGCGAAGGCGATTGCGGACGTGGCTGGCGGGAGTCCGGGATGGGCCCGGCGAGCAATAGCCGATCCAGAGATCAGGCAGGCGCGCATCCAGGAAGCGAACGAAGCGCGAGTGCTCGTCGAGTCTGCCCCATACGATCAGTTGGTGGCCTGCTTTCGGCTGGCGGACGACTTCGGCAAGGATCGCGAGGGGACCTTGCGCCGGATTGGCTTGCTCCAGGTGGTGTGGCGAGATCGGCTGGCCGCGGCGCTCGGCCTGGATGGCGGAGTGCAGGACCCGGCGGCTGCGGTAAAGGCGATTCGAGCGATCAAGAGCGTCGACGAGTGTATTGCCAACCTGGAATCCAATGTCCGCCCCCGATTGGTGCTCGAATCGATGGTGGCGAAGTGGCAGTCCCCAGGTTGAAAGCGCAACCATAGCCGAACAACATATCCCTTTCAGATATGGAGATACAAACCGACATGTCTCATTACCTGGTGATCCACACCCCAAAAGATCCAGACGCCGAAACTCCCCAGCCACCGACCCGACTGCTGGACCTGGCGAAAATTCACGGTCCGAACGGGGCACGACCGCGATGGCTCAGGACATGGTCGCCCGACCTTCACGACGACCGACTCTTCTCCTACTGGGAAGCCGACAGCGCCTCGGAAATCCTCGAGACGATGGCGACTTTTTCCTTCCTGGACCACATGGATGCCCACCCAATATGCGTGCGGGAATGGGGACCAGCGGACGTAATCGAAGCAGCCGTGGAGTCCTGAGCGCCGGAAGTACTCGGCATCCACCCCCGACTCCTGAAAGACTGGCACTCCCGGCACCGCCGGTTGCACACTGCCAGAGGAGGGAGTGTCCGAGTGAGCGCATCCGTGCGAAGCTACTGACATGACGTCACCGGCCGTGCCGACATACCTGAAGAATTGAAGGGAACGACCTTCCATGGCGACCACGTACAACTCTGTTGGCAAGCGAGCACGACGACTCGATGCACCGCCGAAGCTGAACGGAACGGAAGTCTTCACCGCCGACATGCGGATTCCGGGCATGCTTCACGCCCGGATCGTGGGCAGCACCTACGCTCACGCCCGAATCAACGGGGTGGACGCATCGGCGGCGCTGGCGGTACCAGGGGTCGAAGCCGTGCTGACGGCTGCCGACCTGCCGGTGCGGCTCGACGAGCATGGCAATCCGACCGCCAACCTGCTGGCAGGCGACGAAGCGCTGCACGTGGGACACCCGATCGCCCTCGTGCTGGCGACCTCTGAAGCGGCTGCCGAAGACGGCTTGGAGCTGGTCGAGGTCGACTACGAACCGCTCGATGTCGTGCATGACCTCTTCGAGGCGGTATCGTCCGACTCGCCGAGGGTGAGTGTGGGCAGTGGCGCCTTCGAGGAAGAGGCCGCCATGCACAATGCCGACGCCGCGACGGGCAATGACAGCGGCGAGACGCTTCCGCCCAACGTCTCGAGCTCGGTGAACTTCGAGCGCGGTGACGTGGCGAAGGGTTTTGCCGAAGCCGATGAGATCGTCGAACTCGACCTCTCGTCGATTTCGGTGCACCAGGGCTACATCGAACCGCAGGTGGCACTGGTGGTGCCGGAGCGCACCGGCAAGCTGGACGTCTACACCAGCACGCAGGGTGCCTTCCACGGACGAAACAAGGTCGCCTCGACTTTGGGGATGCCGATCGAGGACGTCAACATCGTCCCGATGCCGGTTGGCGGTGGATTCGGCGGCAAGTTCGTCCTGATCGAGCCGCTGGTGGCAGCGGCAGCGAAGGCGGTCAATCGCCCGGTGCTGCTCTCCTATACCCGGACCGACGACTTCCTGGCCGGCAATCCGGCACCGGAATGCAAGATCCACATCAAGCTCGGTGCCAAGCACGACGGGACCATCACCGCGCTCGAAAGTCACCTGATCTTCGACTCGGGATCGGCTCCCGGCTCGCCGCTGTCGATTGCGGCAATTCTGCTCGGTGGCTACTACAAATTCCCGAACCTGAAGATCACGGGATACGAAACGCAGACGCACCGACCAAGTTCGGGATCGTATCGTGCGCCGGGCGCCCAGCAGGGAACGTTCGCGATCGAGTCCGCGCTGGACGAGATTGCCCGGAAGCTGGATATCGATCCGATTGAGATCCGGCTGAAGAACTGCGCCGAAGAAGGCGACCAGCGCCCGAACGGTGGCCCCTGGCCGAAGATCGGCCTGCGCGAGACCATCGAAGCCCTGAAGGCGCACCCGTTGTGGCAGCAGCGCGAGGAGCGTCGGGCGGCCGGGCACGGCATCGGGATCGCCGTCGGCGGCTGGCCAGGAGGCGTGGAACCAGCCACAGCGTCCTGCCGACTCGACTCTGACGGCAAGCTGACGGTGGTGCTCGGTTCGGTCGACCTCAATGGCACAAACACCACGTTCGCGCAGATTGCGGCGGAAGAACTTGGCACCAGCATCGACGATGTCCGGGTGCGGACGGCGGACACCGACTCGGCGCCATTTGCCGGTGGCACCGGGGGTTCGAAGATCACCTACACAGTGGGACCGGCGGTGCAGAAGGCCGTGGCCGACGCAGTCGACCAGATCAAGCAGATTGCGGCGAAGAAGCTCGAAGTTGCGGTAGACGATCTCGAAATGGTGGACGGCTCGGTGCAGGTTCGCGGCGTTCCGGGCGCGAGCGTCTCGCTGAAGGAAGTCGCCGAACTCAGCCTGGCAATGACCGGCGGCAACGAACCGGTCTACGGACGCGGTGGTTCGGGGATCGCCACGAGTTCGCCAGGCTTCGCGGCGCACCTCGCCGAAGTGACCGTCGACGACCTGACCGGCGAAGTGAAGGTCACGAACTACGTGGCCGCGCAGGACGTCGGGTTCGCAATCAATCCGGCATCGGTGGAAGGCCAGATCCACGGCGGCGTGGCGCAGGGGATTGGCTGGGCGCTCTACGAAGGGATTGGCTATGACGCCGACGGCCAGCCGGATGCCTCGACGCTGATGGACTACGCGCTTCCGCGCTCGACGATGATCCCGAACATGGATGTGCTGCTGGTTGAAGTCGCCTCCGACTCGGGACCTTACGGCGCCAAGGGTGTTGGTGAGCCACCGGCAATTCCGGGCGCGGCGGCCGTGGCGAACGCGATTCGCGACGCGGTCGGAGCACGGATGACGACCCTGCCGATCCGGGCAGCGGACGTGCTGGCCGGGATCGAGTAGGGCGACGTGATGGTCGATGATGGTGGAGTTCCCGGACTCCAGTTGTAACGAGGGCAACCTGCAATGCTGCTGGAACTGTCCATCCGGAACTTCGCCATTATCGAAGAGACCAGCATCCAGTTCTCCGAGGGCCTGAACGTCCTGACGGGAGAGACCGGTGCCGGAAA
>JAEZJB010000061.1 GCA_023415845.1 Chloroflexota bacterium
CTACTTCGCGAAGCACATTGAAGACTTCCGTGACCAGCGGGTCGTCGTCGTTGGAGGCGGTGACTCGGCGGTCGATTGGGCACTCACCCTTGAACCGATTGCGAAGACGGTCAATCTGATTCACCGCTCGAAATTCCGGGCCCACGAATCCACTGTCGCCGAACTCGAAGCGTCGACCGTGACTCTCCATTACCCTGGGTACGAAGTGACGGATGTCCGCTCCGGTGACAACGGGCGCATCGCCAGCCTGACCTTCCGCCACCTCGATGGTCACACACAGGACCTCGATGTCGACGAGTTGATTTGCGCCATCGGCTTCAAGGCCGACCCCGGACCAATCAAAACCTGGAATCTCGATCTCCAGCGCAATCAGATCATCGTCGACCAGCGAACGCTCCAGACCAATATTCCGGGTGTGTTCGCTGCCGGCGATATCGCCGCCTACCCGGACAAGTTCAAGCTGATCGCCACTGGTGCGGGCGAAGCAGTGTCTGCGGTCAACCACGCCGTCCAGTACATGGATCCCTCGGCTCGCCTCGATGCCGGGCATTCCACCACCATCATGGAGAAGCGGGAGAAGGCCGCCGCTTCCTGATGCCTCGGCATAGAAAAGGGCCCGGAGTGCTTTCGCTCCCCGGGCCTTCTGTGTTTGCAGGACGTCGTTCCGACCTTAGCGCCCCGCCAGCGATCCGATTCCAATGCGATCGCGTGCCCGGTCAAGGGTCACATTCGCATAGTCCCGGGCGTGGTTCGCCCCGGTGGTCAGAATCTCGTCGATGATCTCCGGCTGCTCTTCCAGTTCCTCGATCCGGACCTGGATTGGCTCGATCGCGGCGACCACCACGTCGGCCAGCTCCGACTTGAATGCTCCGTAACCCTTGCCCACGAATGCCTCCTGCACGTCGGCAGGTGTCATTCCGGAGAGTGTCGCGTAGATCGAGATCAGGTTTGTCAGCGCCGGCTTGTCCGGATCGACCACGATTTCCGATCCCGAGTCCGTCACCGCTCGCCGAATCTTCTTCCGAATCGTGTCCGGTGAGTCGGTCAACGCAATGTAACTGTTCGGGTTCGGGTTGCTCTTGCTCATCTTCTTCGACGGATCGTCCAGCGACATGATCCGTGCCCCCTCAGCCTTGATGTCCGGCTTCGGCACCACGAATGTCTCGCCATACCGCGCGTTGAATCGATGCGCGACGTCGCGGGTGAGTTCAAGGTGTTGCTTCTGGTCCTCGCCGACCGGGACATACTCCGCGTCGTAGAGCAGGATGTCCGCCGCCATCAGCACCGGGTAATTGAAGAGCGCCGCACTCACCGACTCATCGGTTCCGCCACCCTTGTCCTTGAATTGGGTCATCCGTCGCAGTTCCCCAAACTGGGTAACCGACTGCAGGATCCAGCACAACTCACTGTGCGCCGCCACATCAGACTGCACGAACAGCGTCGACCTGACCGGGTCGATACCGGATGCGATCAGCACGTTCGCGAGGTTGCGAATGTTTTGCCGCATGCCTTCCCGCGTCGTCGGAAGCGACAGGGAATGCAGGTCAACGATGCAGAAGTAGTTCGTGTAATCGTCCTGTTGCTGCACCCAGTTCCGGATCGCACCAAGATAGTTGCCAAGGTGAAAGTTGCCGGACGGTTGAATGCCCGAAAATACATGCGGCTTTCTCACTTCCGCCACCGGAGCGGAAGTTGCTGCAGCTGATTGATCGATTGCCATACCACCTCGTCCATCTGTCGACTGAGTTGGGCGCGGCTGCGCACCAGACTGTGAGAAAGTATACAAAGGGTCGCCCATCCCGCCTCCCGTTCGCGTACCAGTGGCGCAGGGGAACTCGACTTCCGCACCCTTCCGTTGTCCCTCGGAGTGAAACGTCGTGTTGCAGGCCGTCATCTCACAACGGAGGCACTCCGAGCGCTATCGCCAGATCGTCCGGACATTGGTCCGGCATGGTCTTGGCGGCGTCATCGGTCCTGTGGGAATTCGGCGACGCGTTCGCCGGGCCATCCCCGGCATGGCCACGCCGCTGGATCCTGCAGCCGGAACCACGGCCGAGGCCAGGCCAATCCATCTTCGGCTGGCGTTCGAGGAATTGGGTCCCACATTCATCAAGTTGGGCCAGATCCTCTCCATGCGCTCGGATCTTCTCCCGCCGGCCTACATCGCCGAACTCGAGCGCCTGCAGGACAACGTCCCGGCTGATCCGTTCCCGCTGATCCGCGTCGTCATTGAGCAGGAACTCGGGCAACCAGTCGAGGAAGCCTTCGCCTGGATCGATGAATCGCCGCTCGCCTCCGCGTCGATCGGTCAGGTACATGCTGCTCGCTTGTCCGATGGCCGCGAGGTCGTGATCAAGGTTCAGCACCCAGGAGTGGATGCCCGTATTCTTCAGGACCTCGAAATCCTCGAAGAGTTATCGTCCATCGCCGCTACCCGCTCGAGCATCCTCCGCCAGGCCGATGTCGTCGGGCTGGTCAAGGAATTCAGTTGGACACTTCGCTCCGAGCTTGATTACCGGCGCGAGGCAGCCAACGCCGAACGCTTCCTCGCCACCGTGCACGAGCCAGGAACAGTCCGTATCCCCGAGATCGATGCCACGCGCACCACCCGGCGGGTCCTCACCATGGAACGCATCGAGGGCGTTCGCATCGACCATTACCGTCCTGGTCCCGATGGCGTCACTCGCCAGGAGCTGGCCAGCCGCCTGGTTCGCTCCACCGCCAACCAGATCCTCCGCACCGGCATGTTTCACGCCGATCCGCACCCCGGGAACTTCCTCGTGGATGAGTCTGGGCAGTTGGTGATCCTCGATTTCGGCATGGTTGGCACCATCGATGACCGGGTCAGGGAACGCCTCATGCTCCTGGCCATCGCCATCGCCGGACGTGATTCTTCCCGAATCGTGGATGAGGTTTCATTGCTCGGCGCCTTGCCGCCAGGGTGGGACCGCCACCTGATGGAGCGCGACGTGAGTCACCTGGTGACGCAATATGTCGGCGCCTCGCTCCGCGACCTTCCCGTCTCGATGGTGATTGCCGATGCCACCAGTCTGGTTCGCCGCCACGGCGTGCGACTTCCCTCGGAACTGGGGCTTCTGGCCAAGACGGCCACCATGCTCGAGGCTCTGAGTCGTCAGCTAGACCCTGATATTGATGTGGTGGCGGTGGTCGAACCGGTGATCAGGCGCGCATCACGTGAGTTGTACTCACCAGCGTTCTGGGCGAAGCGGTTCCGCCTCCAACCTCTCGACAGCCTGATGCTGGTCTCCTCGCTGCCCACTCAGATTCAGCGTCTGCTGTCTCGCATCGACCGCAACGACCTGACGTTCCACATCCACTACGATGAATTACCCGAAACGCTTCGCAGTCTGAACGGCATGGTCAATCGCCTGGCGTTCTCGATCATGACGGCCGCCGCCTGGCTGGGAACGATCTTCCTCTACCTGGCGGTCGATCCCGACCTGACCGCGCTGCCTGGCGCGCTCTTCCTGTTGGTTTTTGCAGCGTTGGTGTTGATGGTGGCCTACGGGGTCTTCGATATCTGGCGCAGCAATCGCTGACGAGACTCAGTCGTGGCTTGACGCGACCAGCTCGTTCGCTTCGACGGGCTCATCCTCATCGTCGCAGGCCGGCAGCCAGGTGTTGCCGTAGGCGCGCATGCTGTCGATCACCGGCAACAGCGCGAACCCCTTCTCGGTCAGGGTGTACTCGACGCGCGGCGGCACTTCGGCGAAGCAGGTCCTGTTCACGACCTTGGCTTCTTCGAGCTTCTTCAGGCGCTCGGACAGCGTCTTGGGGCTGATCCCGCGCAGCGATCGCTCCAACTCGGAGAACCGCTTTTCACCCTTCACGAGGTCGCGAATGATGAGCGGCGTCCACTTATTGCCAATCAGTTCAGCCGTGCGCGCAACTGGACAACCAAGATCCAGCGTGTCATTCCGTGCCATGCCTGCCATCCGTTCATTCACAGGAGCCAACCGTCTCCATGCTTCAAATAGTGTAGCATCGGGACGTTCCCGGTTACCATCGCTCATTCACCTCGCACGCGCTCGGCAGGGACACGGCGTCGGCCGCGCCCTTCCGAGGTCGCTGTCTCCCCTCTCGGGCCGGAACAGTCGGACATCCTATAATTGATCACCGTTGCTCCGCTCGTTATCAGTTCTTCACCATAATCAACCTGTCACCGTGAACGATTTCCTGACCCGAACAAGGTTCTCCCCTGATTGGTTGGCAATCCTCCAGGCTATCTTGAGCGGCACTCGCTATGGGATCGCTGCGATCACGGCGCTTCTGTTGGTGGCGACCATCAGTCCGCGATTTCTCCGCTTTTCGGATGTCTCGGCAATCTTCCTGCCCGGGATCATCGTTGGGGTCACTGTCGCATTGATTGCAGCCAATCCCGGTACACCTCCAGCATTGCTGACGAACAGGCTGTGGGCTTTGCCGCTGACCGCATTCATCGGCACGCTCCTCCTCACCCGATTACTGAGCGCCGCACATCCTGGCCTCCACGTCAGTCCGGTGGGTGCGATCCTTGCCGGGATATGCACCGTGGGACTCATCCAGGCCGTCTACCTGCTTTTTGATGCGCCGGAGTTCCCGCCTCGTGTCTGACACCCCAATTCCTGACCAGCTGCCTGTCACGATCGGCGTCCTGTCCGACACCCATATCTATCCCCAGGGCGCCCGCCAGTTGCCGCCACCGGTGCTGGCCCTCTTCGAACGCGCGGGCGTCGATCTCATCCTCCACCTCGGCGATGTGAACTATCGCGGCGTTCTGGACGACCTGGAAAAGATCGCGCCGGTGCTTGCCGTGCAGGGCAATAACGACGATCCCGATCTCGTCAGCCTTCTGCCGATGACACACACCTTCCAGGTTGGCCCGTTCTCGATCGGCATGGTCCACGGCCACGGCGGTCGCTCTGCCCGCGAGGTCGTCAGGTCCACGTTCGCCGGATCGGTCGATCTCGCCTGTTACGGACACAGCCATATCCCTAAACTTGAGGAAGTGTCCGGCACGCTCCTGCTGAACCCGGGTTCGGCAACCGACCGGCGCTGGCATCCGCATTTCGGCGTCGCGGTCGTCCGCATCGATGACAAGGGCATCAATCCCGAGTTGATTCTCTACAGCGACCCTCGGCATCTCGATGGCATTACCTTCGACTGGCAGCAACCGACGGACAGGAGCACCGGGACATGACGATTCCACGCACTATCGTGACCGATCCCCGCCTTAGCCATGGGCGGTGGCTCCGTATCCCCGGCCCCACGGTCGTCCATCCGCTTGCAGTCGAAGCCCAGACCGCCGACATGATTCCGCACCGCGGTCACCAGATGTACGCGTTCATGGATGGGCTCCGCGCGAAGCTCCGACAGGCCCACTTCACCGAGCAACAGGTTCTGGTCTGGGCCGGCAGTGGTTCGGCTGGCTGGGAGGCGGGCATCGTCAACCTGCTTTCACCTGGTGATACGGTTGTCGCCACCATCTGCGGCGCGTTCGGCGATCGCTTCGCCACCATCGGCGAGAAATTCGGGCTCGATGTCTGTCGCGTGGAAGTCGAATGGGGCCAGGGAATCTCGGCCGAACAGTTTGCCGAGGCGCTCGAGCGGGCCGGTGACGTCAAGGCCGTCTTCATTACGCACAACGAGACCTCGACCGGCGTGACGTTGCCGCTCCGGGAGATGGCGCGGATCGCCCGCGAACGCGGAGCGTTGATCCTCGTTGATGCCGTCAGTTCGGCCGGGGCCATCGAACTCAGGGTGGACGAGTGGGACCTCGACTGGGTCTTCTCTGGCGTTCAGAAAGCCTGGATGTGCCCGCCGGGCCTGATGGTCGCGGCCATCAGCGAGCGGGCGATGGCGGCCAGCAAGACCGCCGGATTCAACCGGTTCTATTTCGACATCGCGCCCATGGCGAAGGCTGCCGCCGAAGGATCCACCGCAACCACTCCCGCCGTCTCTCTCCTCTACGCGCTCGACGCCGCGGTAGATGTCATGCTCGAGGAGGGCATGGAGCATGTCTGGCAGCGCCACCTGTCGCTGGCCGCATTCGTCCGCCAGGGATTGGCTGAGCAGGGCATTGAGGTGCTCGCCGAACCCGGCTACGAGTCCGCGTCCATCACCGCGATGCTGACGCCTGACCCCTGGACCGCCTCCGAGTTCCAGGAGCGGGTCGAAACCGAGAGCCAGATCGTGCTCGCCACCGGTCAGGGGTCGCTCGCCGAAAAAGTCAACCGCATCGGGCACATGGGATGGGTGGCCGAGCCGGAACTGCAGGCTACGCTTGAGGCCATCGCTCGACAACTGGCGACTCGCTCCTGAGATCCATACCCTCACCCTCACCAGTTCGCGGGTGAGAATGCGCAACGTCGGGCTCATTGGTGACGCTGGATTAGGCGACACCTTTTGGCCCCAGAGCCGTACCCAACCGGCATGCCCTGAATTGTCACGCCTTGCCTAACCCGGTATACTTGACGAAACCTCCACCATGCGCCGTGCAGTAGTGCCCGGGTTTCATGGGTTGGAGGTTGCTGCGTGTCGATTTTCTAAGGTA
>JAEZJB010000075.1 GCA_023415845.1 Chloroflexota bacterium
ACTCTTCGGCGATCCGGTCCTGCACGGCATCGGTGCTAAGCAGGAAGAGTGCCGAGGTGCCAGGCGTCACCTTCTCCCGGGTCGACTTGATGAAGTCGTCATCGATGCCGACATCGGTCAGGGAGCCGGTAAGGGCACCGGTCAGGGCACCGATAGCGGCACCCAGCAGCGGCATGAAGAAGATGAGGCCGAACAACAGGCCCCAGAACGCACCGCCCAGCGCCCCGGCACCGGTCAGGCTGTTCAGTTGCCGCGTCTTCGGCTTCTTGTCGCCCTCCGGCCACGACACCACGGCCGCGTCCTGAATATTGATCAGGTTCTGTTTCTGGGCGTTCTCGAGGACGCTCAGCGCCTCGTCTGCCCCTCCTGCGGTTTCGAACTTCACAACCGTCAATGCAGCCACAGATCACTCCTGACGCTGGCTCGACTCGCGTTGCCACGGTAACGCGACCATCGTACGGCTGCGTTCATCGGATAACCAGAGCCAGTTCGGGCCACCGACTCAGTTCACTGACTGCTTCGTGAGCCAGTGTGGTGAGATCTTCATCACATCGATGAGCCATGCCATCGTTGCGAGTGACCGATTGGCAGTACCATGAGCGGCGACTTCGGGAACTTCCGACCACCAGCAGCCGTTTCCTGACTGTGGCCTCAGCGTGACGCATCGGTCGAGTCTGTGCTGCCGGGGGCGCTGGCTACGTTCGTTCTGGATTGAGGAAAAAGCATGTCAAGACCGCTCGTCACATCTGTCCGGCGCAAGGCGCTGGTTCCCATCGTCACCCTGCTCCTGATGCTCGTGTCCCTGGTTCCGGTTGCACCAGCCAGCGCGGTGGCGCAGCAAACCGGCCTTCCCGACAACGTGCTCCAGGCATCGGTGCGGCTGCAAATGGTGATCGAAGTCACCCCCAACGCCCGCGCCGAGGACCCGTTCTTCTGCGAGTACCCGCAGGGGGGCGTCATCGAATACGGCAACGGTTCGGGCACCATCATCAGCGAAGACGGCTTCATTCTCACCAACCACCACGTCACCGCCGCGATTGAAGATGAGCTTCCGGTGGAAGTCATCGATTTCTGCTCCGAGCAGGCGGGCCGCAGGGGAGGCGAGGTCGGCCTGTCACTTCTGGCCTGGACTCCGGACGAGCGAGGCGTGCCGACCGACGCCTACCGGATCGAGGTGATCGCCGAATCGTCGCCGGCCGACGACATGGCGGTCGTAAAGATCACTGAGGGCGCTGATGGCTCCCGCGTCAATACCCGCCGCAACCCCTTCCCCCACGTGCAGTTCGGTGACTCGGACCTGCTGCGTGAACCGGAATCGATCACGATGATCGGTTACCCGGGCAATGCCGGGATCAACCGCCGCGTCAGTGAAGGCATCTTCAGCGGCTGGGGTGACAACGGCTCGGGCGTCGACTGGATCTACACCGACGCCGTGGGATCGGGCGGCATCTCGGGCGGCACCGCTGTCAACGATGCTGGCCAGTTCATCGGCATTCCCAGCGCCGGCACCTCCGACGACTGCCGCCCCGGCGACACCAATCGCGACGGCGTGGTCGATGACAAGGACGGCTGCATCGGCACGGGTGGCAACTACACGATCATCATTCCCGGCAATCTCGCCCGGGCGTTCGCCGAAGAGGCCACTGGTCTCGAGTTCGAGGTTGCGACGCCAGAGGACCCAGCCGAAACACCCGAGCCCACGCCGACCAGCGAACCCGCCAACACCGACGCCCCGCTGATCGAGAACATCGAGTTCGTCGGCATGGACGACGATGGCAACGTGATCGAGGACATGACCGACATCCGCCGGCTCGAAGCCTGCTTCGACTCGACCATTCCGGACGGCGCGTTGCTGGCTGTCACCTGGTACATCGACGGTGAGATCTACTACCAGACCGAACTCGAATGGCGAGACGCCTACAACCCGGCAGGCTGCGTCTCGATCTACCTCACCGAGGAGGCCTCGATCCCGTTCCTCGATGCAGGCGTCTATTCGGCCGAGATCGAGGTCGAAGGCGAGACCTTCGTCTCCGGTGAAGTCGAAGTCTTCCAGTCGGAGACTGACACCGGTGAGACCCCGGTGGACGAAAATGGCTCCGGCACGATCGAGAGCGTCTCGCTGCGCGGTCGCACCACCGACGGCACCTCCGTCACCGCGCGGCGAGGCGTGATCTCTGGCGAGATCGCCTCACTGACCGCCACCGTCGCCTTTGCCAACATGGAGCAGGGGATGGCGTGGCAGGCCGACCTCTTCTTCGAAGGCGACCTTGTCACCTCCACCAACCCGGAAGCGTGGCGCGGCGACGACTCCGGCTCTGAATCGGTGCGGCTGCTGCCGGACGCCGAGGTGTTCGAGGCGGGCGATTACGAACTCATCATCACGGTGGATGGCGAGGAAGCCTTCACCCAGCCATTCACGATCGAGAACTAGCCTCCGCATCACCAAACAAAGCGAGGGCGGCAGGGAAGTCATCCTCCCTGCCGCCCTCGCTTTGTGCCAACCCTTTCCGACCCCACAGCGACCAACCTGTCACGGAGTTGCAACGGCGCAAGCCCTTCGGCAGCGACGCCCGAAGGGCATAATTGGGCAAGATGTTTCACGTTTCGCCGCCGGTCGCAATGTCGCGAACTGGTGGTCACACCAGGAGTTGTGTCATGAGTGAATCTGCCACCCCAGGGCTTCGCCTGCTGGTGCCGGTCGATGGGTCACCCCTGTCGAACCACGCACTCGACGTCGCGGCCGTCCTGCGGCCCGCCCACATCACGGTCATGCGGGTCATCACTGACGAGTTTCTCGGCATTCCCGGCACCGTCCTCCCGCCCCGGGACGAAGAATACGCACCGCTGTTCACCGAACTCGCCGACCTGGTGCGCCCGTTCGAGGAACGCGGATTCGAGGTCGAAACGGCGGTCGTCTTCGGTGATGCCGCCGAAGAGATCATCGAGGCCGCCCAGGCCAGCGACCTGATCGTGATGACCACCCGGGGACAGGGGGCAGCCGGCCGCGCCCTGTTCGGCTCGGTGGCCGACCGGGTGAGCCGGCATGCGACAACCCCGACGCTGCTGGTTCGCTCGCAGCCCGGAACGCCCGTCAACGAACCGCACCGGATTGTCGTGCCGCTGGACGGCTCGCCGCGGGCGGAAACGGCACTCGACGTCGCCACCAAGCTCGCACGGACGCTCGGGATCACCATCTACCTGGTGCGCGTGGTGGGCCTCGACGAAGTCCGCGCCACCATCAGCGCGGCCCGGCGGGAGGGACCGGACGGTCCTGACATTGGTGACACCTTCGATGACGCGCGGGTCGCGACCGAGGAGCAGGCCCTGGGGTATCTCGAGGCTGTGGCCACACCGCTCCGCGACCAGGGACTCACGGTAGCCTCGGAGGTGCTGCAGGGCACCGCGGCCTTCGTGCTGATCTGGAACACCAACGCCGAGGACCTGGTGGTGATGACCTCGCATGGACGCAGCGGGTTCCGGCGCTGGCTCCTCGGGAGCGTGGCGGAGAAGCTGGTGCGAGAAGGTGAAGCGCCGCTGGTGCTGGTGCCGACGAGAGATGTCGAGGCGTAATTCGGCCCAGGATTCTGCTCGGCGTGTAGTACAGTCACCCTACTCGTGCTGGCGTCAACCAGGTGGCCAGCGATTACCCGCGACGATTGAGGACAGGCATGACGAACGAGACCAATTCCCCGAACGAGACGAACGAATTCGACACCCTGTTCCGGCAGGAGTACTACACGCCGGAAGAAGCGGCCGAGCTGGCTGGCTGCTCCATCGACCGGATCTACGAAGCCGCCCACGCCGGTCGCCTCAAGGCCCGCATCGTGGGTCAGGACGTGGTGTCGATCGCGCGGGCCGACCTGATCGACTGGATGACCGCCCGGTAGCCTGCACAAGGCAGACAGCACGTCACAGCGCCAACACCAGTACATGCGATGAGGCCCGGATGGTTGATTGACCATCCGGGCCTCTGCCATTGATGCCAGGCCGCTATTCGACCACGAACGGCATCACCATGCCGAGCGCGGCGTGTGGTGCGCCCGTCTCCGGATCCGGCACGAAACAGATCGCAACGTACTCACCAGCCACCAGCTCCAGCGGCAGGTAATTCGTCTCGCCGGG
>JAEZJB010000079.1 GCA_023415845.1 Chloroflexota bacterium
CCCTCGCCTGGATGCTCATCCAGATCAAATCGATCATCTTCATCCTGATTTTCGGTATCGTTTTCGCCGCCGCCATCGAACCGATCGTGTATCGGCTGCGTCGGGCCGGACTTCGGCGCGGTCAGGCAATCATGGTCGTTTACGCCTTACTGGCGGCTGTTGTGGCCGGTGGTCTGTACCTGCTGGTTCCGGAAATCGTCAAGCAGTTCACATCGCTCGACGCCGCGGTGCCCGACATGATGGCCAATCTCCGGCAGCAGGCGATGGAGAGCGAGAACGAGTTCATCCGGCGCACCGGTTACGACCTTCTCTGGCGAATCCAGAGCGCCTACACCCGACTCCGGAACTCCCCGCAGATCGGTCAGAATCAGGCGGTGGGCCTCGCGACATCGGTCTTTGGGGTTGTTCTGACCACGGTCTCGTTGCTGATCGTCGCCTTCTACTGGATGACCGAGAAGGCGACGATCAAGCGCGTGAGCCTCGGCCTCTTCCCTCTCCGCCACCGGGCTCGTGCTCACCAGATCTGGGATGAGATCGAGTTCCGTATCGGTGGGTGGACACGGGGCCAACTCGTGCTGATGACGCTCATTGGCGTGCTGTCTGGTGTCGCCTATTGGGCCATGGATTTACGCTTCTGGGCTGCCCTGGCGATCTGGGCTGGCATCACTGAAGCGATTCCGTTCATCGGGCCATGGATCGGCGGAGGCACCGCCGCGCTCTTCGCTCTGTCGGACTCGCCCGAGAAAGCGCTCTGGGTCGTCATCTTCGTGGTCATCCTCCAGCAGTTCGAAGGCGCGGTCTTCGTACCTCGCGTGATGAAGAATGCCGTCGGCATGAGCCCGCTGACCGTCGTGCTCGCCGTGCTGGTCGGAAATGCGCTGGCCGGACCAATCGGATCGGTGCTGGCCATTCCGATCGGCGCCGCAGTCCAGGTCCTGGTTACCAACTTGCTGCGCGGCAGGGACGACCGCCTCACGACCGAACTTTCGACCATGGACATTGCCCCGCTCTCGGCCGACCAGTTCAGTTCACCATTTACCCAGCCAACAAGCTCGATTGAGCGACTGCGTCGCGGCGTGGCCAATGCCGGGCTATCGGCCATGCCCGGAGACCGGAGCTCGACAACCCGATGAATCGCACGCTTCAACGTCAGGAAATGGAAACGGTCACCTCGACCACGGATGTCACACTCCGGACGATCATTTCTCTGTTCGACGACACCATCGATGCCGAGCACGCGCTAACCACGCTCAGAAAGAGCGACCAGCCATCCGAGGGCATTTCCGTCATCCTTCGCGAACGCGTGCTCGACCCCGATCCCAACGTCCGCTATGAAACCGTCCTTTCGCGCGTTGTCGCCTCATCTGCCCTGGAGGCGGTCAGTGGCTGGCTGCAGGGCCTCGCCTCACTTATCCTGCCGGACCGGGCAAGCTACCTGGTGGCTGGTCCGATTGGGGCGGTGCTGGCAACGATCCGCGACGCCGGGCCAGAAGACGGTCTTGACATTCCCCATTCCAGCAGGCAGTTGGCGAGGGCATTGGCGGCCTTCGGTTTCGATCAGGACGAGGCCCATTACCTCGAAGCCCGGGTCGTGGCCGGGTCACCGATGATCGCCGTCACGTCGGGTGACGCACCCACACTTCGCGACGCGCACAAGATCTTCTCCAAGTTCGACGCCGTGCACGTCGAACTCGCCCGCACCGACACGACGATCCACCGCACGGCGACGCGCCTGCTGGCCACCGGGCCGGATGGTGGTGGCTCGGTCGTCATCGCCGATGCCATTGCCCCGCTCCGTCGCCTGACCGGCGAGGAAGGATGGAACAATCACTCGATCGACCTGCGTGGACGGAACGTCGTCGCCAGCAATGGCGAGGAACTCGGCGTCATCTCGGATGTCCTCTTTGAATTCCATCCGGAGACCGAAGTAGGCCCGCGCTCAATGTCTGCCGCCGACCGCTCAGCGGTGACGATTCGCTACCTGCAGATCGACTTTGGCGGATTTCTCGGAATTGGGCGCCGCCAGGTCGCTGTACCGGCTGAACTCGCAGACACACATGGCTGGACGGTGAAAGTGGACTTCACCCGCGAAGAACTTCGCCATGCCCCTCGATTCGATCCACTGTCACCCATGAGCCGGCAGGATGAAGTGAATATCCGTTCCCACTTTGGTGTGCCACATTACTGGATCACCAACAATCCGGAACCACCCGCCAACTAGCGATCGTGCTGCTCACAGGAATGAAGCAGGGGACCGGAATGATCCAGTCCCCTGCTCAATGTTCAAATGATGCGCCTATGCTGAGGGCGTGTCATCGGTCTTTCGCATCACGCTGAGGATGCGTTGCCAGGGCGGTGCTCCCTGCTCGGCGAAGATGACCTTGCCATCCTTGCCAACGATCACCACCGACCGCTGGATGCCCTCACCATCCGGGCGCAACGCACCGTAGGCACGCGCCACCCCGGCGCCCTCGTCCACCAGCAGGTCAAAGTTGAGAGCATGCTCACGCCGAAAGGCCTTGTGGCTTTCCGCCGGATCGGGGTTGACGCCGATCGGTTCGATGCCCGCGCCACGCAGGTGCTCGATGTTCTTGCGGATCTGAATCAGTTGATCGGTACACCCCGGAGTGAAATCCTTGGGGTAGAAGACCAGCATCGCCCGCACAAATCCACGCAAGTCAGCCAGGTGGAATTCCTGGCCGTCATCGTTCAGGAGCCGAAAGTCGGGCGCCTCGACTCCCACGTCGATCAACGTCATCGTGTCCTCCGCTATGGCACCGCCAGCATGCGATCGAGTGCCACCCGCGCCTGGTCGGCCTCGTCGGGGTCGACCGTGATCTGGTTGACGATCCGTCCCTCGACAAGATGCTCCAGGGCCCAGAGCATGTATGCAGGATGAATCCTGTACATGGTGGAACAGGGACAGATCACCGGATCAAGGCAGAAGATGGTCTTGTCGGGCATCTGGCTCTGCAACCGGCGCACGAGATTGATCTCGGTGCCAATTGCCCAGGTCGTTCCTGGCTCGGCTGCCCGCACGACATCAATTATGTACTCCGTGGACCCATCCATGTCGGAAGCCTGCACCACAGGCAGCGGACACTCCGGGTGCACGATCACCTTCACGTCCGGATGGTCGTGCCGTGCCTGCTCGATCTGGGCGACCGAGAACCGGGCATGGACCGAGCAATACCCCTTCCACAGGAAGACCGTCGCCTGACGCAACTGCTCTTCCGTGTTGCCACCCAACGGCAGGAACGGATCCCAGACCACCATCCGCTCCTGCGGGATGTTCTTGCGCACGGCGGTATTTCGGCCAAGGTGCTCGTCCGGAAAGAAGAAGATCCGCTCACCTCGCTCGAGTGCCCAATCATAGACACGCGTCGCGTTCGATGATGTGCAGACGATGCCGCCATTGCGGCCGCAGAATGCTTTCAACGACGCTGCCGAGTTCATGTAGGTGATCGGAACGATGCCATCAATACCCAATTGCGTGAGCATATTCCAGGCCGCTTCGACATCTTCCGGCTTGGCCATGTCGGCCATCGAACAGCCCGCCTCGAGGTTGGGCAGGATCACCTTCTGGTTAGGCTGGCCCAGAATGACAGCGCTCTCCGCCATGAAATGCACGCCGCAGAACATGGTGAATTCGGCTTCGGTCTGCGTCGCCGCCATTTGCGAGAGCTTGTAGGAGTCGCCCTGGAAGTCGGCGAACTGGACGACTTCGTCTCGCTGGTAATGGTGCCCGAGGATGGTGAGCCTAGAACCAAGCTGATTCCGAAGCTCCCAGATACGCGCGTCACGCTCTCCGGCATCCATCTTGAAGTAGGCGCGATCGATTCGTTCCTGCCGAAGCGGACCAACGCCATATGCCCGGAGTTGCTCGTAGGCACCGGTACCTTCTTCCGGCACGCACGACGCTGGTTCCAGTTGCGGACTTTCGAGCCAGACGACAGGCTTCTCGGACGCATGCGCGGTCGTGGTCGTCGGCCAAAGGGTCTTCAGGTCAGTGGCCACCATTGTGGTGTGCCCTCCTCGCGCTGGATGCGCTGGACGGAATGAGCCCGGGCGGGCTCCGAATTCGCGCTATCATATGGACGGTCCGGAGTAATTGTCAACATGACACTAAGTCCCGTCCAACCCGGATTCTCTTCTAACGAATGGTAATTGTCAATATGACACTAAGTACCTCTTGTTGGCCTCAACTCCAGCTTGTAGCGCCAATCAGGGGGTGAACTGGGAGCATCGGCGTGAAGATTGGCCTGCAGTTACCGGAAGTCGAATATGTAGCGCGTTGGGCGGACTACCTCGATATGGCTCGCCTGGCGGAAAGTGCAGGATTCGACTCGCTCTGGGTGGGTGATCACCTTCAGTATCACGACGACGACCACGGCACTCGCGGACCGTGGGAGTGCTTCACACTCCTGACCGCCCTTGCCACCGCAACATCTCGTGTCGAGCTCGGTCCCCTCGTGGCGTCCACCTCGTTCCGCAATCCAGCCCTGACCGCCAAGATCGCCGAGACGATCGACGAAATCAGTGGCGGGAGGTTTGTGCTCGGGCTCGGTGCCGGCTGGAACCAGACCGAGTACCGGGCCTTCGGCTACCCCTTCGACCATCGCATCTCCCGCTTCGAGGAAGCCTTCACCATCATTCGCACCCTGATCCGGACTGGAGAGGTCTCGTTTTCCGGACGGTGGTACCAGGCTGAAGACGCTGTCCTCACTCCTCGCGGACCACGCGCTGGCTCACTGCCAATCCTGATTGGCTCCACTGGCGAGCGGATGCTGAAGATCACGCTCCCCTATGCCGATCAGTGGAATATCTGGTACGCCGACTTCGGCAACACACCCGACGGCCTTCGCCCCTTTCTCGAGCGGGTGGACCTGATTGCCACCGAGGTCGGTCGCCAGCCACAGGAGATCGTTCGAACTGCCGCAGTGCTCGTCCAGGCGCCCGGTGGAGGCGGTCGCGCATCGGGAGCCGGCAGTGAACGCAGCATTCAGCCGGTCATGGGTTCCGTCGCCGAGGTCGCAGAACAGCTCGGAGCCTTTGGTCGGGCCGGCATCGATCACCTGCAAATCGTGCTCGATCCGATCACCCCGGCGGCTATCTCCTGGCTGGCGCCAGCGTTGGAAGGAGCAAGACGGGCAGCCGCTAACGGCAATTAGTGCCGACTCCATCGCTCGGGAACCGCGACAATCCCTGCGGCGTCTTCCTATACTTGCCCCCATGAATGCTCCTCAGTCTCGAGTTCCCTCCTCCAATGACACGTCCGGTTCCCTGCCGGTGAGTGACCAGACTCCGATCACTCATCGGCAACATCTCGTGTTTGATGCGGATGACACGCTTTGGGAAAACAACATCTACTTCGAGGAGGCGTTCGATCGATTCGTCACCTTTCTCGATCATGAACACCTCACGTCAACCGAAATTCAGGCTCTTCTGGATGAGGCCGAGCTCGATACGCGCACGACGCACGGATACGGTGCCCGCGCATTCGCCCACAGTCTCCGGAAGACGTTCATCCGCATCACGGGCCTCCGCGACGATCATCCCCACGTTGACGAGGCCGAGCGCCTCGGTCTCGCAGTCCTCGATGCGCCGTTCGCTTTGATGAAAGGCGTGGTCGAAACACTCCGCGCTCTGCGGCCGCATCACGACCTGCTGATGCTGACGAAGGGACCGGAGGCCGAACAGCAGGCGAAGATCGATCGGTCGGGAATCGCCGAACTCTTCGACGAAACCATCATCACGCCCGAAAAAACGGCGGACACCTTCATCGAACTCCTCACCACCCGCCGACTCTCCGTGGCCGACGCCTGGATGATCGGCAACTCACCTCGCTCCGATATCAATCCTGCCCTCACCGCCGGCATGAACGCGATTTTCGTGCCACATCCCCGCACCTGGCATCTTGAGGTCGAAGAGTTCCACGCTGTCCCGCACCCAGGTCGGCTCTTCCTTGAACTCCCGTCATTCGCCGCCCTCGCAACGACGTTCGCCGGGCCTTCTCCGAAATCTCCGGACTAAGGCACACAATTTGGCTCGATTCCATTATGTTCTCTCTTTGCATTGATAATATCGTACGCACATTAATATCAATTCGATCTTTAGGCCAATAGATATTCTTTTCTACGTTCGACAACCGTCCGTTCACCCACTACCCTTATGTCCGTACGGTGATTCCTGTGAAATGGTTGTGAGGGTGTGAATGTTGCGTCGGGTGGGTCTCGTCGTTCTGTCGCTGTTCCTGTTGGGGCCATCGCTGCTGGTTTGGTCCGGAGACCTGCATCCTGCCAACGTGCATGCCCAGCAAGCGACCACGGCCACGACGACCGATCGACTCAATCTGCGTTCTGGCCCCGCCCTCTCCTATTCGGTAAGTGCAGTGATTCCCCTTGGTGCCACCGTGACTCTCGGCGGCCAGGAGAATAACGGCTTTCGCAGTGTCACCTGGAACGGGCAGACAGGCTGGGCATTTTCGACGTATCTCTCGCTGAACCAACCGGCCCCCAGTCCGAATATCACGGCGACGACCACCGATCGACTCAACCTCCGCGCCGGGCCAGGCACGTCCCACGGAGTAATCACCGTGCTCGAGCGCGGTGCCATCGTGACGCTCACGGGCCAGAGCTCCAACGGGTTCCGGAGCGTGACGTTCGGGTCGTTCAGCGGATGGGTTTCGTCCGACTACCTCAATCTCTCCTCGACGCCTCCGCCGCCAGTCACCCCACCCACGCCTCTTGCGATCACGACCGACAATGTGAACCTCCGGTCAGGTCCAGGCCTCATCTTCAGCGTCATCCGCGTCGTGCCTGTCCGCACCGAAGTCACGTTGACGGGTGAAACCAGCAACGGGTTTCACGCTGTTTCCGTCTCGGGAGTCGCCGGCTGGATCTCCTCTGAGTATCTGACCCAGGAGGGCACCGAGCCACAGCCGACCGGTTCCGCCACGACCACCGATCGGCTCAACCTGCGATCGGCTCCCAACACCACGGCCTCGGTCCTGGCCGTCATCCCGAGCGGCGCGAGGATTTCCCTCACCGGCCAGGCAACCAACGGCTTCCGCTCTGCTACCTACGGCAACCTGACCGGCTGGGCATTCGAGTCCTACCTCAGCATTGGCTCCACCACGCCGCCCGCTCCCGCTGCGCCTTTCACGGTCACCAATACCCTCATTGGCCCTGCTCGGGGCTCGGCAAACCAGGTGCTCGCGTTGGCCCGCACGATGGGTGCCCAGCGGATGGACCAGGTGACGCTGTACGTCACCGAGATATACCGCCGCGCTCCCGAAGTCGGCTTCGACCCTGCATTACTGATTGCGCAGTCCGCCCTGGAGACCGATTTCTGGCGTAGCTACTGGTGGATCAATCGCCTCAATCCGGCTGGTATCGGTGTGACCGGAGATCCCGGCCAGAATGCCGCCAGTCCCACCTTCACCTCCGGCACGATTGCGGCACGCGCCCAGATCGCGCACATGCACGCCGAGGTCTACGGAAATCGGCAGCCGTTGCCCCTTGTGTTCCAGGGCGTTGACCCAACCTATCAGCGTGTCTTCGCGGCAGGCTGGGCTGGCACCATCGTGACGCTTGAGGATCTCGCCGGAACCTGGGCGACAGATCCGCTTTACGCTGTCAAGATCGTCAGTCGGGCGCGGGTGGTCTTCCCCGATATTTCCTGACGTTCGGGTAATGTTCCTGCTACCAAACCCGGGTCAGGCGGCGGGCGTGCGCAGGCGATCGCGGCTGGTGCTTGCCGCTGGCGCAGCTACTGGCAGGCGCACTTCGATCGCCGTGCCCTCACCAGGTACCGACTCGGCGCGCAGGTCGCCATTCAGCAACCGAACGAGACTCTGGACGATACTCAGACCCAGGCCCGCGCCGCCCTTCGCGCCAATATCCTCGCCCTGGTAATACCGATCGAAGACGCGAGCCAGTGTCTCGGGTGTCATCCCTTCGCCGGTGTCACGCACGGTCATCGACAACCATGGGGAATCGGCCGGACTCGATACTTCGACCATCACCAGTCCTCCGGCCGGGGTATGCCGAATCGCGTTGTGAATCAGGTTGCCTGCGATCTGGGAGATCCGCGTCGCATCGCCCATCGCAAGGGTGTTTCCCGGCAGTACATTTGCGTGCACGCTGACCTTGCCGGTCTGCAGGGCATAGGGTCTCACCCGTTCGACTGCCTCGGTCACGATCTGGGCGACGTCGACCGGCACCATGGTGACCGGCAGGACGCCCTCTTCGATGCGCGACGACGTGAACAGGTCCTCGATCAGGCGGGACAGGGTCACAAGTTCCTGGTCAATCGCCGCAAATGACTCTGCCGGTGGCAGACTCGCACCAGGACTGGCGTCCAGCTGCATATCCAGATGTCCGCGGATGACGGCAATCGGAGTCCGGAGATCGTGCGAGATATTGGCGACGAAGGCCTTGCGTTGGCGATCGGCCTTGTCCAGCGACGATGTCAGCGCGTTGAAGGTCGATGCAAACTCACCCAGCTCGTCGTCAGTAATCGTCCGCACCTGGGTGGTGTAATCGCCACCGGTTACCGCCCCCACTCCGCGTCGAAGCTCTTCGATCTGCCGCAGGATCGGGCCCGAGACAACCCGGCTCGTAATCCTCGCCACCACCACGCCGCAGAGCGTGATCAGTCCGATCTGAACCAGCACGAACACGGTGATCCCGGCAAACTGCGGGACCAGCAACGGCAGGTCTGCGATCCGGTACCCAGCCCAAACCACAAGCAGGAATACGAGGAGGAAGAAACCGCCAACCGCGTAGACGAAGGTACTGGCAACCACGGCGACCAGATGCGAGGTGACGAGCCGCCTGCGGATCGACGCCCCCAGGAAGCGCGAGGGAGGCCGCTGGGCAGTGTTCACGTTCGGCTCCGCAGGGAATACCGGTAGCCCACACCCCAGACCGTCTCGATGGATTGCCCGCCAGGACCGAGCTTCTTTCGCAACCGCTGGATGTGGCTGTCTACCGTTCGGTCGAAGACTACCGATTCATCGCCCCAGACCTCTTCGAGGAGGAACTCGCGGCTGAAGACCCGGCCCGGATTCGCCGCAAGGAGTCGCAGCAACGAAAACTCCGTCGCGGTGAGGGTGACCTCCTGACCATCGACCGCGACCGTGTGCGCGCTGACGTCAACGGTCAGTCCCGGATGCGAAATAATCTCAACCGCCTGCTCGGTAGAGGAAAACTGGCGGATGCGTTCGGCCCGCCGAAGGATGGCTCCGACTCTCGCCTGCAGTTCGCGCATCGAGAATGGCTTCGTCAGGTAGTCGTCGGCACCGAGTTCCAACCCGAGCACCTTGTCGAGTTCGGTTGAGCGCGCCGTCAGCATCAGGATGGGAACCGACGACACCTGCCGCACGCGCCGCAGCACCTCGATACCATCGAATCCCGGCAGCATCACGTCCAGCAGGATGATGTCCGGATCGACCCGGGCCGCTAGTTCCACTGCCTGGGGACCATCGCCTGCCAGCGAGACGGTGTGTCCCGCAGCCTCCATCTCCCGCGTCACCAGCGAGGCCAACTCTGCCTCGTCTTCAACTACCAGTACGTGCGCCACGGATTCTCCTGAACATCCTTCTGCGGGGGATACATGACGTGCTACGCGGCATCCGGAACGTCAATCGCCTTTCCGCCCTCGATCACGCGAAGCTGAGGAGGAGTTGCTGCTGGAGCCGATTCCTCCAGCAGGAGCGGGGCGAACGCGAGTACCGCAAACACGATCACCACGAGACCAATAATTCCTGAAAGTACCAGACTCATTCCAGTGTGTCCTTTCGCAACCAGCGCGCAGCGTCCGTCGATCCGCTCCGGTCACGCTCATCTGGAATCAGTCTGGCGACACGATGTTACACAGCACCGGGAAGCTGATGGCAATCGCGTGAAAAAGTATGGAGAAATTGTGGCGACGCCTGGCTCAGGGCAACAACCCGCCCAGCGAGGTCACCTCTTCCCGAATCTCGTCGGGCATCGTCACCAGGCGCATCAGGCTGGTCTGGTCAAGAAATTCGCCCGATACCCAGCCGCTTTGACCCTCCACGCGCACTGGCCACCAGGTGATCCCCTCACTTTCGGTCGGCAATCCCGTGATCGACACCTCATTCCTCGCGCTCAGCGTGGTCCGGATCGGCGCATCCGTCGATGGATTCTCCCGCAGGTTGAGTCCATCGGAAATCACTTTGCTTTGTGTCCACGGCAGAGTGTCGATCGCCAGTTCCATCAACCCATTCGAGACGACGGGCACGTTCAGCAGCAGGATCGCTGCCAAGACGGCGAGGGGGATCATCAATCGACGAGATAATCGCAGGGGCAATGTTGCGCACCACCTTATTAGCCACACGAATACTCTTCCAAACCACCGCATGATGGAGTCGAAAGCGCCCGGTCCGACCGCTTTCGCCGGAGGCTCGACAGGCGTCCGCCGAGGCGGAACCGGCGACACGACCACAGTCTGACTTCGGCGGCGTCGCCCCTGGCCCCGATCGATGGCGTCCAGCATCGCCCCCGCCGAAGCGAAGCGATGGTCGGGCTCCTTGGCCAGCGCCCGGTCGAGCACATCGTCGGCCCAGGGCGGAAGCTCGCTGCGGAACGTCGATGGCGGGGGCGCATCATCATAGCGGTGAGCGTCCAGCAGGTATGCGTGCTCCGCCTCCCCTGTCAGCCCTTCAGCGACAAACGGAGGTCTGCCGGTAAGCATTTCGAACAGCACACAACCAAGGGCATAAACATCCGTTCTCGCATCCACCGGCAGCTGGTCGATTTGCTCGGGCGCAATGTACGCAGCCGTTCCCAGCCGATCGATTTGCCGGTCGGCGAACTCGTGGGCGAGACCCAGATCGATCAACTTCACACGATTCCGCGTGGTAATCATGATGTTCTGGGGTTTGACATCGAGATGCACGATCTGGAACTGATGCAAATGATCGAGGCCTGCCACCGCTCCCCGTGTTAGTCGAATCGCCTCTGCCACGGACAGCGGAGATCGCTCGGCGAGCAAGAGTTTCAGGTTGTTTCCGTCCACGTATTCGAGGAAAAGCCACCCTTCGGTGTCAGCGATCGAGCGCACCACATTGGAGTGGTCCGCGATCGAGCTCATCCGTTGCTCGCGCTCGAACCTTCGGATCGCCTCCGGGTCATTGGCGAGTTCAGGCCGGAGGCGCTTGGCGGCAATTGGGTCACCGGACACGAGGTCACGCCCGGCGTAGACGAGCGAGATCCCGCCAGCACCCAGGGGTTCATCGAGCCGCACCTCGAATCGGTCCTCGATCAGGAGTGGAGTCGCTATTGGTTGGGCAACGGTCGTCTTGGCCATTGATCGGTCCGGGGATTCCCTGAATGCCACACGGCGCTCGCTGCCTTCGCGGTCGCTCGTATGTTCTGTTCGTACTCTAGCAGAGTCGCCCACCGCGACCGGGAAGCGCTGTCACCCACCTCCAGCGTCACGCCGATCGTCACGAATGCTGGTCAGCATTACTACAGGTGCGGATCTTCTCCCGCTTGTGCGTTGCTCAGTCTCATCCCGACGGCTATGATGCCCGCAAGTCAGCTATTCGACGCAGTGAAAGGACTTCGCATGAAGATTGGTGTCTTTACCGTGCTCTTCGCCAATCGCCCGTTCGAAGAAGCGCTCGACTATATCGCTGCTGCCGGTGTTGAGGCTGTTGAAATCGGGACCGGGGGCGCACCCGGCAACGCCCACTGTGACGTCGATGCGTTGCTGGACAACGCGGCGGCCCAGCGCGACTACCTCAATCTGATCACGAGCCGTGGATTGGAGATCAGTGCCCTCTCCTGCCACGGAAATCCCCTGCATCCCAACAAGGAGATGGCCCGCAAGGACGATGAGGCCTATCGGAAGACGGTGCGCCTTGCGTCGCAACTCGGTGTCCAGAACGTCATCACGTTCTCCGGCTGCCCGGGCGATTCCGAGTCCGCGAGGTACCCAAACTGGGTGACCTGTCCCTGGCCGACCGACTACGCCGACCTCCTCGAATGGCAGTGGAATGAGGTCGCGACGCCGTACTGGAAGGACGCCTCGGCGTTCGCTGCCAACAACGGCGTACGGGTGGCAATCGAACTCCACCCCGGCTTCCTTGGGTATCACACCGAGTCGTTCTGGCGTCTCCGCGACATCGGCGGCGAGACGATCGGCGTCAACTTCGACCCGTCCCATCTATTCTGGCAGGGCATGGACCCGCTGGTCTGCGCGCGGGAGCTGAAGGACGCCATCTTCCACGTCCACATGAAGGACACCTGGCTCGACCAGCCCAACATCAGGCGCAATGGCGTGCTTGATACCAAGCAGTACACCGACGAAGTGCACCGATCGTGGATCTTCCGGACCGTGGGATATGGACACGGGCAGGAGTGGTGGCGGTCGTTTGTATCGGAACTCCGCCTGGCCGGGTATGATGGCGTGCTCTCCATCGAGCATGAGGATTCGTTGATGAGCATCAACGAAGGCTTCACCCGTGCGGTCGAGTTCCTGAAGGAAGTCGTCATTCGCGAAACTCCCGGCGAGGCCTGGTGGGTGTAGCACCGTTCGGCGGGCCAAAGCACGCGGAAATCATTGAAAGGAATCATCTATGAGTGAGATTGGTGTTGGGCTGGTCGGTTACAAGTTCATGGGCCGCGCCCACTCGAACGCCTATCGGCAGGTTGCCCACTTTTTCGACGTCGATCCGGTCCCGGTGATGCGCGCAATTTGTGGGCGAGACGAAGAGGCGACCAAACGAGCCGCCGCGCAGCTTGGCTGGGAGAGCTACGAAACCGACTACCACAAGCTGGTTGCACGCGATGACATCGGTCTCGTCGATGTCTCCACGCCCGGCTACACGCACCACGATGTGGTGATCGCCGCACTGGAGGCCGGCAAGCACGTCCTGTGCGAAAAGCCACTCGCCAATACACTGTCCGAAGCGCGTGACATGCTGCTGGCCGCCCGCAAGGCCGGCACCATCAACATGATCAATTTCAACTATCGTCGGGTTCCGGCTGTGGCACTCGCCAGGCAGCTGATCGAGTCCGGCAAGCTCGGGCAGATCCGACACTGGCGAGCCGTCTACCTGCAGGGGTGGCTGGTCAACGAAAATGCTCCCCTCACGTGGCGCATGAACAAGGATCTGGCCGGGTCCGGCGCATTGGGCGACATCGGGGCGCACATCCTCGACCTCTCCCACTACCTGGTCGGCAACGTGACCGAGGTCGTTGGCACGCTCGACACCTTCGTCAAGCAGCGGCCTGTCGAGGTCCAGAATTCTGGTGGTTCGGGGTTGAGCTGGCAGGCGGGTTCGGAGCTCGGCGACGTCACCGTCGACGATTCGACAACGTTCCTTGCCAGGTTCGACAACGGTGCCACAGGCACCTTTGAAGCGACTCGCATGGCAACGGGTCGGCAGAACTACAACAGCTTCGAGATCAATGGCTCCCTGGGCAGCATCGTCTTCAACCTCGAGCGCCTCAACGAGTTGCAGGTCTTTTTCCGCGACGATGAAGACGGCGTCCAGGGCTTCCGCACCATCAATGTCACGTCAGGCGCCGATCCCTATACGGCAGCATGGTGGCCGGCTGGGCACATCATTGGCTGGGAGCACACGCACGTCCATGTGGTGAAGGACCTGCTCGACGGCATCCGTACCGGCGTGAATCCATACCCCTCATTCGAGGACGGATACCGCAACCAGGCGGTGCTGGAAGCAGTCATTCGCAGCACCGAGACGCGCACCTGGGAAAAGCCGGAACCACTCCCCGCCTGACATTGAGCTGGCCAGGAAACTGGTATCCGAAAGAACGGGCGGCATCGAAGGATGGCGCCCGTTATTCCGGTTCATCCAGACGCGACCCTACGACCTTGCCCGGCGGCGATTACGCCGAGCCTCTTCTACCCGAGACTGCTCATCATCAGTCAACAGGGCAGCTGCCCGATGCGGATCGGGATCGACTGCGGCGAGAATGGCAATGTCGTTGTCGCGAGCAAGGGCGGCTCGAATGCGGCGCAGGTGGGCAAACCGCACCACCTGCGTCTCCATCTCATTCACGCGTTCCGGGCCACCAAGTCGGGGATCCTGCTCCAGTCCAAGGGCTCGAATGGTCGGAAGCAAGTGCGCCAGGCGTGCATGGTCTGGTGGCTGGGCGTCAGCCGCAGCGATGAGGTCCTCGATCACCGAAACTCGCTCAACCACCTGCTGGATACGGTCCCACAACGATCGGTCCTCGATCCTCGCGCCAATCCGCTCAACCGCATTCAGCGCCGAAATCACCGCTCCGTCATCGTTGCTGTCCAGCGCAGCGGTGAGCACGTCGAGCGCCTTTCGCCCCTCGATCGAGCGGAGCATTCGCCGCCGTTCACCAGCGCTCAAACGTTCGATCGCCCCGTAGGGCGGGTCGATCAGGAGTTCGCTGAGCCGATCCGGGTTTCTCCGTTTGAGCGCAGCCCGTGCCTCGCTCAGCCAGGCGATCCGCTCGCGCGCCAACTGGACCCGATCGAACAGGTCGAGCAGTTCCGGGTCCCCTTCATCAAACAACTCGGCGTCCCACGCCTCCAGGATCAGGCGATCGTCGTCGGTCTCGAATGCGCGGCGTAACGCGGGCTTCTCAAGTGATTGAAGCACCGTGCGCAACGTGGCTCGATCCGTGTCGCCAAGCACCACCAGCCTCCCCGAGACGGCGAGGTCCGCCAATGCATGTTCGTCGTTCGCTGCCAACGCCGCTTCCAGGGCCGACTTTACTTCCAGACGCTCCTGCGCTGTGCGAGCCAGCGCCCGGGCCTGTCCCGTCATCGGGACGAGACGTTGTTCCCATTCGTCGCCGATCGCGACAACCCCGGCGTCTCGACCGGCCTCTGCCTCGGCCTGGAGACGTCGCTGGTATCCGGCGGCGATCAAGTCCTCCACATCGGCCCGCAGCAGCATCGCACGCGGATCATCAGCCAGTTCCGACCAGAGGCGAATGACTTCGGCTTCGTTCCCCTCTTCCAACGCTAACTGGAGCTCGCTGATGTGGTGACTGGGATCAGCCGGCCGAATGGGTTCAGGAGGCACCTCCACCGGACGCCACATCCGATCCCACAAGTCGTCGGTTGCGTTTTGAGCAGGCGTTGACGGGGCCACGGCAGGCGACGTCCATGACGTTGTCACCTCATCCTCTGCTGGCGCTCCCCAGGCAGTCTGCGGCTTCCCCCAGGTCGAGAATGTTTGCGGCTGGGTCAGTGCTGAAGGGACGCGGAGGTTCGGCACGACGTGCAGGGCATCGACCAACTCGGATCGGCCGCCGGTGAGAGCTGCTTCAAGCCCGTCCAGCAAACGTTGAGTCAACGGTCGGGCGTGATGACGGGCTTCGGCCAGGGCCAGCGACCGATGCGGATCCTGCAGGTCATACGCACTGAACAGCAACGTTCCGTCGGGCCGATGCGGCGCGTCGCCGAAGCGCGCCCTCAATCCGGGATTGTCGGCAATCGCACGCAGCGAAGCCTGCATCACCAGCATCGCGAAGCTGTCTCGCTCGATGGCATCTTCTTCGAACTGCTTCACCGTGTATCCGGCATGTCCGCCGGGACCAGGCCCGAATGGAGCCCCGGTCCAGGTTGCGCTGTCGAGATCCACCAGCACGACCTGGCCATCGGTGCGCACCATCACGTTCTGAGCGGTCAGATCACCGTGAATAAACCCGATCGGTTCCAGATCGTTCCACATCTGAACCAGACCAGTCGCGAGGGCGCCGATCACATCGGCATTGCCAGCCCGTGCGGCGCGATCGATCGCGCTCAGCAACGTCGGCCCACCAATCCATTCCATGAGCTGGGCGGCCCGCGCGCTCGGCACGAGATCCCGGATCGGTCCCGAGGTCGCCGACAGCCGGCGGATGCCGAGAGGCAGTCTCCGCACACCCTCCACGACCTGCATCGACGCTATGGCACTGTAACGTACACTCCAGTCGCCAGCCTCCGGGCCGGATGCTAGGATACGAAGTGCAACAGTCCGCCCATTGTGTTGTTTCATCTGGGCGACGAGTGCATTGCTCCCCGCAACCACCCGTGCGCGACCCGCTGAGTCCCGTACCGGAGTAAGGCCCAACGCCTCCAGCGCAGGCACACGTGGTTGTTCCAGAACGTTCTGCAGGTCAGCGAGTGTACGCATCTTTCGTCTGATCCTCTCGCTGCCAACCTGGGCTGGCTGGCAAACGTAACGGCGTTATCTCCCCATCCGTTCGAACGATTGTAGTCACACGCTTCGAACCGGGAGCTACCCAGGCCGGAACCAGTCGAAAGGGAAGAAACCCTTGCGCCGACGCAACAACTCCGAGTTCGACGCCTCGGACACCGTCACCTCTCCCCACCTCGCCAACGGCTCGTCGCGCCGAAGCGACAGCGATGTCACATACGGCAGCATCTGGACAACTCCGTCCACTGTGGCGGCCGAGGTTCGTGGCATTGCCGAGGCGCTTTCATCAGTCGATGACCGCGCCTCGTCTCGCCTCCGGGATCTTGGAAATGCCCTCGACTCGGACGATGGGCGCTCGCGGTGGTCCGATGTGGACCTGCGCCGTGCCTTCAACACCGATCGCCTTTCCCACATGTATGCCGTCGAAGCCGAAGGCGGCTACGCTCCCCGCCGGATCGAGGTTGCGGACAAGATCCGGAACGTGCTGGTGCTTGTGCCGATCCTGCTCACATGGGCAGCTCTCGCCGAAGCCGCGCGCGCCTACGATCGCTTTCTCGAGCAGAACCCCGAAGAACAGGGAACGCCCTTCCTCCTGCTCTGGCAGCGGGGGTTTGGTGGCGAAGCCAGCTGGTTCTCGCCCACCTTCTCGACCGTGGCCATCATCGATGCCGTCGTGATCGCCGCCATGATCCTCCTCACGTTCTACACCCATGGCCGTCGCGAGGAACAGGAAGACCTGATCGCCGACACGGCCGCGACCTTCCAAACCGAGTTCGACAACGTCATGGCCGAAGCCGGCGTGATTCTTGCAGCCGATCGCGCCAACCGCCCGAACCAGATCGCGACGAGTGTCGAACGCATGGCTGATCGCTTTGATCGCGGCAGCCAGGAGCTCCTGACCCAGTTGCAGGTCGAACACGATCGGCTCGAACATCTGGCTGCTCGCCGCGAACGGGAATTCGCCGACTTCGGCAAGTTCGCCACCGGCATGCGGGCCGGCGCCGAAGAGATGCATCGCCTGCTGGTCGATCTGCGCCAGGTCTCGAGCAGCCTCGAAACCGCGCTTCAGGACCTGGCGAGTGATGTCGCGGCCTCCGGTGACCAGCAGCGATCGTTGCTTACTGCCGTGACGAGTCTCGAGCGGATGACCTCGTCGGCCATCCAGAGCGACCAGGCCGTCAATCGGCAACTCTCCCAGGCTGCGCGTAACCTGGCCGAAACCGCCGACAAGGCGCTCGTTGGCGCCGATCAGGCCGCCCAGGCCGGTCGCGTTGCTGGTGAGGCCGTTCGTGGCCTGGCGGAAATCGCCCAGCAAATCGCTGACAGCCAGGAACGAGTCGACCGCCTCGTCATGGGCGATGTCGAAGCGACCCGCCGCCTGTCGGATGCACTGCTCAGCAATTCGGCGATGACCGAATCCTCAACCCGCGCGCTGGGCGAGATCGGCTCCGGCTTCACCATGATCCGCAGCGAGCTGGAACGGCTCGGCGCCCAGACCGGCGAGCACGCCAACGCCCTTTCGGCTCTCCTCGCCCAGCAAACCGAGATTGCCAGGGATATCTCTGCCGTGTCGCGTGAGCTCGGCTCCGTCGGCATGACGACGGTCCAGCGGCAGCGCGAAGCAACTCAGGACCTGCAGCATCTCGTCCAGCGACTTGATAACCTTGCGACCACGATGAATCGAGTGCTGCAGAATGCGCCAACGGTCGAGAACCTCCAGAAGGCGTTCTCCGGCGCGCTCCGGGCCGAACTCGGCCAGCGGGACGGCACTTCCACGCCTCCCGTGCGCCAGGGCCCCTGGTCGCGATAATCGCTGGCCCCGACACGCCTCGAGCAGGCAGCCCGGCTGATCCGTCTCGCCGCCATCGCGTCGAAAGGTGACGATGCAACCCTACAAGCGCCGTAAACGAACCCGACGAGACATGTTCGTCCTCGGTGGCTGGCTCTTCGCTGACTTGCTGCTCGGGCTGGCCATGCTCTTCGCCGTCGCCAACACCGTGGGGCAGGCACCACCGACGCCCACGCCGACCGCCACCCCGAACGAACTGGCGACCGCCGAATTCCAGCTGGCGATGGAGCAGGAAGCGAACCAGCAGACCGTCGAGGCGTTGCAGGGCCAGATCGACGAATCAGCCGTCTCGGCCCAACAAACACAGCAGGCAGCGGAAGATCTCTTCGCCGCCGCCACCCAGGCCGCCGCTGACAACGCCACCCGGGAGGCGATGACGGTCGACGAGCGGGCCACTGCCGATGCGCTGGCCACCCAGGAAGCATCGGCCGCTCAGGCAACGATCGCGGCCCTTGGCACCGAACAGTCAAGCTCCCAACAGGATGCCGCCACGCTGAACAACCAGTTGGCCACCAACGTCGCCCAGGCCACACAGGCCGCCCTCGATCTTCAGGCAGCTTCGACCGAGCAGGCAGCCGTTGCCCAGGTCGCCACCGAGAACGCCGCCTCCGGTGCCAACACCCAGGCCACATCGGAAGCCGCCCAAGCGGCGCTCGCAAACGCGCAGGCCACCACCGACGCCTCCAGCCAGCAGGTTGCCAATGCACAGGCGACCACGGACGCGGCGAATCAGGAACTCGCCAACGCCCAGGCGACGGCCGCCGCCGCCCAGCAACAGGTGCAACTCAATTCTCTCGGCCCCAATCCCGTGGTCGAAGTCATCCAGGTCGATCTGAATGGAGTGCTTGCTGGCGACAGTGACGCCATCGCGGACGCCGAGGCAGAACTCGATCGAGTGCTGGGCAAATACGTCAATGGTGACTCCTGTCGCATCGGCTTTGTCAACATTTCCTCCCGCGCGGCCGACATCGGGCAGGGCGTACTGCTCTCGAGTACGATCGCGGAAATCGTGCAGGACCAGTTCCCCGAGCTGCTGCCAGAACCAGCCGACGGTTCGGCACCAGTTCTGACGAGTAATCCCATTGCCTATCCCAACACGACACCGGTCGGCGAGGTTGAATTGCAGCTCTTCCTTAGCGCCGGCTGCGAGCCGTCGGGATAGCCACCCTGGTGGTCATTCTCTCGCTTACTCGGCGAACGCACCGCTGCAGGAATGAAGTGGGTGATATGCTGTCGCCAATCGCCGGATTTGCGAAAGTCCCTGCCAGAGTGGGGAGCCCGGGCAAAACCGTCCGTGCTATACTTTGGGAAGTAACTGTACGACGCAGTCCAGAACTGGAGTATCAATCATGGCCAAGCCACTCGAAATCACCGATGCCACCTACCAGAACGAAGTCATCGCCTCGGACAAGCCGGTGCTCGTTGACTTCTGGGCCCCATGGTGTGGCCCGTGCCGCCTCGTCGGCCCTGTCCTGGAAGAGATCGCCGGCGAGCAGGCCTCGAAGCTGAAGATCGTCAAGGTCAACGTCGACGAGAACCAGAAGTACGCCGGTCAGCTCGGTGTCTTCAACATCCCGACCATGATCCTGTACAAGAACGGCGAGCCGGTCGACAAGATCGTCGGCGCCCTGCCGAAGCAGCAGCTCCTCGATCGCCTCACACCGCACCTCGATGCCGGGACCGAAGAGGTCATTGCCCTCTAGTCTCAATCATTTCGCAAGGAAAGCGCTCGGTGGCCATGTGCCACCGGGCGTTTTGGTTCCTGGGGCAGTCCAACCGGTCCCGGAGCGATCATGTAGGCGGCGAGGCCGTCCGACATGCATCCACCGGGCTCGACAGGTCCACGGCACGTGCTCTCCTCGGGCGATACCGTTTCCCGCCTCCACCACCAGATCCGGCCCGCAGAAACTGCGGGTCCCGGGTCAGCGACTAGCGCGGATTCGGGCGACCGTGGAGATAGGCCGGCTCCAGCAGCACCGGGTCCTCCACCTGGCCGTCCTGCCAGCGTCGCCACCCCAACTCCGCCAGCACACCAGGCTGCCGATAGCCAAGTGTCACCATCGCGACGGGAATCCCCGCCTCGGCCAGCCGCTTTCGCTGCGCGGCGTCAAGCTCCCCCACCACCATGGTCGCCGCAGAGTCGGCCAACTCCTGCGCGAATTCGTCAAGCGATGAGTTTCTCGCCGCGCCGACTTCACCGACTCCAAACCTGGCCCACACCACCCTGCCGCGACCAGCTGGGGCGACGGCCACGCACCTGACACCCGCCTCGGCAAACGGCCTCGACACGATCTCCAGCGTCGGGACGCCGATCAGCGCGCAGCCACGGGCGAGCGCAAACCCCTTGGCAATGCTCAGCCCCACGCGCAATCCCGTGAAGGAGCCCGGGCCGATCGACACCGCCACCGCACCGACGTCATCGAGCGAGACGCCGGCGTCGCGCGCCATCGACTCAATCTGCGGCAACACCGTCGTGGTTTGCTGCCGACCACCTGGCCACGATCTCGCAACCACCGCGCTGCCGTTGAAAAGGGCTACACCCGCCTGATCCGTGGCGGTATCGATGGCGAGGAGCCATGTTTCCGTATCTGGCATTCTTCGCCGATCTCCTTGCCCGATCATTAACAATGGAACCCCTGGCATGTTAAGCTTTGGCCAACCATTCAACCGAATGCGTGGTAGAAGATTCGGTATCGTTTTGCCGCCAACGCGACTCGCGGCGGGGCAGGAAATCCAGTCTACGCCGGATCACGCCACCACGGCATCCGGTGTGCGCCCATGAGCGGGCACGAGGTCAGGTATGGAAACAACGAGTGGCACCGTTAGCGGAACGGCCACATATGCAGACGAGAAATTCGTCGTCGCCCGCCGGTCGTTGCGCGACCGCCTTGGCAGCAAGGAATGGGTGCTCTTTCTCATCTTCATCGCCCCAAACTTCTTCTTCTTGTTCCTGTTCACCTACTGGCCGCTCTGGGAGAACATCAAGCTCAGCTTCCAGCGCACGGACCTGCTGGCGTTCACCGGGAACAACACCTGGGTCGGCTGGGACAATTACGAGTACATCTTCACCAACCGCACCTTCCAGCAGGTGCTGCGCAATACGGGTATCTTCATCGTTGCCTGTGTGGCGCTCACCATTGGCCTGGGACTCCTGGTTGCCCTGCTCCTGAACCAGAAGCTCCGCGCCCGCACCGCCGTTCGCGCCGTGGTCTTCGCGCCATTCCTGCTTTCCGGCGCCGCCATCGGCATTGTCTGGGCCTACATCTTCGATCCCCGCTTCGGCCTGTTGGCGCAGGTCCTCGGCTGGTTCAGCATCCCATCGCCCCACTGGCTTGACCGTCCCGAATGGGCCCTGCCTGCCGTCATCATCGTCTACGTCTGGAAGAACCTTGGCTTCGCGGCCGTCATCTTCCTCGCGGGACTCCAGGCGATTCCGCAGGACCTCTACGACGCTGCCAAGATCGATGGCGCGAACGCCTGGTGGAGATTCAAGTCAGTCACCATCCCCATGCTCTCGCCCATCATGTTCTTCCTGTTCATCACGTCGATCCTCGCCACCTTCCAGGCCTTCGACATCATCCAGGTCATGACCGACGGCGGTCCCGCCTACGCGACCACCACGCTCGTCTATTACGTCTACCAGCAGGGTTTCGGCCAGGGAGCCAACTTCGGCCGTGCCGCCGCTGCCGCCGTGGTGCTGTTCATCTCCATGTTGATCGTCACCGCCGTTCAAATGCGTTTCACCGAGAAGAAGGTTCACTACGATGGATAGTGGTTCGCTGGCCCGCCAGCAGCTGTTCGGGAAAGTTGGCGCCTATATCGGCATGGCCTTCGTGGTCATCGTCATCGGCGCCCCGCTCTTCTGGATGCTGTCGAGTTCGCTCAAGACGCTCCAGCAGATCTACACCGTGCCACCTCAGTGGATCCCCACGAGTCCGGAGTGGAGCAATTACCGGGAAGCCTGGAATTCGGTCCCGTTCGGCCGGTTCTACCTGAACTCGATCATCATCACGTTCTTCGGGTCGGCCCTGCAGATCATCTGCGGCACGCTCTGTGCTTATGCCTTCGCCTTCCTGGCGTTCCCGGGCAAGAACTGGTTGTTCCTGCTCGTGCTCGCCGCCCTGATGGTGCCGCAGGAAGTCGTCATCCTTCCGAACTTCCTCTTCTTCGGCAACACCGTCCGTGACTGGTTCGGCCTGGAGAAAAACTGGGTCAACACCTACCAGGCTATTATCCTGCCCGGTGCTGCCACGGCATTCGGCACGTTCCTCATGCGCCAGGGATTCATGGGCCTGCCCCGCGACGTTCTGGACGCAGCCAAGGTCGACGGTGCCGGTCACATGCGCACGATGTTTGGCATCGTGCTGCCGATGGCCAAACCAATCGTGATCACCTTCGCCATGATTTCCGTCGTCAACAAGTGGAACGACTACCTCTGGCCCTTGATCATCACCCGCACGCTCGAAATGCGACCGATTACGGTTGGCGTCCGCCTCCTCTTCGATGCGGAAGGCAACAACAACTGGGGTGTCATCATGGCCGGCACCACCTTCGTCGTTCTACCATTGATCATCGTCTACATCTTCGCCCAACGCTTCATCATCGCGGGCCTCACCGCCGGCGCGACGAAGGGATAGGTCCCGGGATCGCGTCGCGAAGTTTCGCGATCTGACAACAATCGTGGCGCTAGCAAACCGCACGCTTGTGTATGGCTGCGGATGGCGTGAGAAACATGGGTCCCAGCGTGCGGCCAGGTGGGTCGCGTGGCAAGTACGATCAAGGAGGATCGAAGACCATGGTCAAGCACATCTCTCGACGTTCGCTGGTCAAGGGTGCCGCCGGTGCCGGTGTCGCCGCGGCCAGTATTGGCTCGCTCGGTGCCGCCAGCTCAACGTTCGCTGCTCCCGCCGTCATCCAGAGTGGCCCGGTCGAGCTGCAGTACTGGACGTCGTTCGGTAGCGGCGTGAACGGTGACGCCCAGACCGCCCTGATCGATGCATTCCACGCATCGCAGAGCGATATCAAGGTCGTCCCCCAGATCCTCGAGAACTACGAGGCGATCGCCGCCCAGCTCATCACCGGTCTCCAGACGGGCGATGTTCCGCACGTGGCCATCCTCTCGGACGTCTGGTGGTTCCGGTTCTACCTGTCCCAGTCGATCCAGGACCTGACGCCGTTCCTTGGCGATCTCGACACCGAGGACTACGTCGAGTCCCTCTTCGTCGAGTACGCCCGTAATGGTGGCCAGTATGCGGTGCCGTTCGCCCGCTCCACCCCGCTCTTCTACTACAACGCCGACGCCTTCGAGGCTGCTGGTGTGAGCGAGGACGCGGTGGCCACCTGGTCGTCGTTCCGCGAAGCCGCGCCCGAACTCATCTCCGGCTCGGGCAAGGAAGCCGCCTTCCTCTTCGGCAATGCCGCGTCCTACGGTGCCTGGGTGCTCCAGGGTCCCACCTGGGCCTTCGGCGGCGCCTACTCCAACCCCGAGTTCCAGATCCAGCTGACTGAAGAGGGCGCCGTCAACACCGCCACCTTCATGCAGGAATTCGTCACCAGCGGCAACGCCCTCGCGGTGGCCGACCCGGTCGTGGACTTCGGCAACGAAGTCGCTTGCGCCATCATGGGTTCGACCGGCTCGCTCGGCACCATCCGCACGGCGTCGGAAGGCAAGTTCAACTTCAAGACCGCCTTCCTGCCGGAAGAACTGCAGTTCGGTTGCTGCACCGGCGGTGCCGGCCTGGCGATGATTGCCGGCCTCGATGAGACCTATCAGGCCGCGGCGATCGAGTTCATGAAGTTCTCAACCTCGCCCGAAACCACCACCACCTGGTCGCAGGCCACAGGCTACATGCCGGTCCGCACCTCGGCGATTGCGTCCGAAGCCGAGCAGGCATTCCTCGACGAGAACCCGAATGCCCGCACCGCGGTCGAGCAGCTCTCCCTGACCCAGCCGCAGGATTCTGCCCGCGTCTTCATCCCCAACGGCGACCAGATGCTTGGTCGTGGCTGGGAGCAGATCCTCGTTCAGACCCGCGACGTCACGGAAGTCTGGGAGGAAGTCACTGCGGAACTCGAGCCGGAGGCGGAGATCGTCCTCGAGCAGCTGGCCGCCATCGAAGGCTAGTCGCCAGCACGATCTGGCCCAGCAAGGGCCACGAAAACGGGGCACGGACAAATGGTCCGTGCCCCGCTCTCATTTCCGCTCACGCGCTATTCCGCCAGGTGCCGGGATATCTCGACATACCGCCCGCCACCCGGCGCATGCGTGATCCGCACCAGCAGAAAGCGCTCTGGAAGCCAGTCCTCGGCGCGTTCGGGCCATTCGATCAGCGACACACCGTCTGCTGGATCGAGGAATTGATCGTAGCCGAGATCTTCCAGTTCATCCGCCGTCTCCAGCCGGTAGAGGTCGAGGTGATGCAGCGTCACCTTTTGCCCGTCCGCAAGCCATCCCTGGTGATCTGCCACCAGCCCAAATGTCGGACTCTGGATTGGCTCGACGACTCCCATCCCGGCCGCGATTCCCTGCACGAGCGTTGTCTTCCCTGCGCCGAGATCCCCGTGGAGCAACACGACATCCCCCGGGGAGAGGTCCTGCGCCAGCGTGCGTCCAAGTGCCTGCATCGCGGCATGATCCGGCACTACCTGAATTCCGTCCGGCACGAGCACGGCTGTCACTCGGTTCGCCACATCGTCACGGCCTCGACTGGCCGTCGGGTGCGCGTGGGAGAGTCGCCAGCCGGGTAGCCCACGTAGATGAATCCGAGTACCTTGCCCTGCTCGGACAGCCCGAGATACTCGCGCACCTCTGGCGTAAACGCCATCCAGCCGCTGCGCCAGATCGCCGCCAGTCCCAAAGCGTCTGCCGCCAGCAGCATGTTCTGGGCAGCGGCTGCCACGGCACAGACCTCCTCGATCTCGGGCGCAGTTGGGTCCGGCTCGACTCCGACACCGATCACATATGGTGCGCGTAGCGGCTTCCGGGCAGCAGATTCCGCAGCCGCTGCCTTCTTTGCAGGATCATCGTACCGAGCGGCATCTACCGCTCCCATCACGGCACCCAGGGCGTTCCGCGCCTCACCTTCCAGCACGACGAACCGCCAGGGTTCCGTCATGTGGTGATTTGGCGCCCAGGTGCCCGCCTCCAGAATCGTCTGGATCAATTCACGCGGAGGAACCTGGTCCGTCATCTTTCCCATGCTGCGGCGATGGCGAATCGCCGCCAGGATCGGGTCGTCGGTTTGGGCGAGGTGGCTGCTAAAGGCCGCTGTTTCTGTCATGGTGAAAGGGAACTCCATGGAGGCGTCGATCGTTTCCGACGAATTCTATTGGATTGAAGCATGTCACCTCCGACGACTGGTTCGCCGATCTGGCCGAATGGCCGGTCATCCCGCTTCGTGCAATGGCGCGAAATGATCCCAGGCACCGGGTTCGGCGTCGATCTGCCGCTCACCATCCCAGAGCACCATCTCCCCCGGTGGACCAGCCTCGATCCGACCCACAACCGTCAGCGTGGCTCCGATGTCTCTCGCCATCATCTCGAATTCTCCGAACCGATCCGGCGGCACGGTCATCAGCAGTTCGTAGTCCTCACCTCCGCGCAGCGCAAACTCCCGCCACCGATCGGGAAAGAGCGCCCGCACGGCCGGAATCACGGGTATCTGGTCGAGATCGAGACGCGCCGCCACCCCGCTCGCGGTCAGGATCTTCGGAAGGTCACCAAGCAGGCCATCACTCAGGTCCATGGCCGCCGTCACCCCTGCCGCTGCCAGCAGTTTGCCCAGCGCGACACGCGGATTCGGCCGCAAATGGGCCGCTCGCAGCATTGGCCCGGTTGCCGTCGCATCGTTGCCGGCTGCAATCAGCGCCATGCCAGCGGCACTCGCTCCCAATGTGCCGGAGACCACGATCAGGTCGCCAGGCCGTGCTCCCGCCCTGGTGATCGCCTTGCCATGCGGCACCGAGCCAATCAGGGTCACACTGATCACCAGCCCGTGCGGCGAGCGCACGATGTCCCCTCCTGCGATGGCGACAGAATGAGCCGACCCCAGGCGCCCTGCTCCCCGGTACATCGCCTCAAGGTCGGTCACCAGTTCGCTGCCGCGCAGACCAAGCACAATCGTCGCCAGTCTCGGGGTGCCGCCCATTGCCGCGATGTCCGAGATGTTCACCGCTAGCATCTTGTGACCCAGGCTCTCCCAATCCGTCCAGTCGAGCCGGAAGTGGATGCCTTCGACGAGGGCATCGGTGGTCACAACCAGGTCTCCATCGGGCGGTGGCGTCCACACTGCAGCGTCGTCACCAATGCCGAGTCCCTCGCCATCCAGCTCCAGGGCACCCGCCGGCAGTACCGACCGCAGCCGGTCGATCAGCGCAAACTCCCCAATGTCCGCAACCTGCAACTCCCGCGTCATCTCCGGACCTGGCTCCCCGCGTCGAATCGAAACCTGATGGTATTGTTGCCCGCAAAACCTCTTGCATCCGCTTCATGTCTTCGCCCGCACTATATTGGAGTCGTCCACCTCGTGACCGATCACCAGCCCACCGCCGCCGACTCCGATCCGATAGTGGAAGGCGCTGGACATCTGCCCGATGCGGAACGGTCGGATCGCATCCGCAACCTCATCACCGACGATCCGATGGTCCGCCAGTTCGCGCTCCTCTACCCCTTTGGCCTCGATCAGTTCCAGCTCGAAGCGATCGACACCCTGCTTCACGGTGATTCGGTGATGGTGGCCGCCCCGACCGGTTCGGGCAAGACCGTCGTCGCCGAGTTCGGCATCTTCCAGGCCTTCCGCGGTGCTGGTCGCGTCTTCTACACCGCTCCGATCAAGGCGCTCTCCAATCAGAAGTATCGCGATCTGCGGCAGACCTATGGCAACGAGGTCGGTCTCCTAACCGGCGACGTCTCCGAAAACCGTGATGCGCGGATTCTGGTGATGACCACCGAGATCCTCCGCAACATGTTGTTGCAGAGCCCGTGGGAACTCGACGATGTCGAGTGCATCGTCTTCGACGAAATCCACTATCTCGCCGATCCCGACCGGGGCACTACCTGGGAAGAGTCCATCATCCTCTGCCCCGAGCATATCCAGCTCATCTGCCTCTCTGCCACGGTGACCAACGCCGACGAGATCGCAGGCTGGATCGGTCGCACCCATCTGCCGATTCGCCTGATCATGCACAACCAGCGTCCGGTTCCGCTGGCGCTCTATTACTTTCACGACCAGTCGCTCTCCATGGTCATCGATCACCATGGACGAACCGTGCGCGATTTCTCCCGCCTTGGCGGCGAGCTACGGCGCCAACCCGGACGCCCCCAACGTGGCCGCGGTGGACGAGATGCCCGCGCCCTCGACGAACCACAGCCCCGCGAAATCGTCGATGCGCTCAAGTCGCAGAACCTGTTGCCCGCCATCTACTTCCTGTTCAGTCGCAACGACTGCCAACTCTTTGCCGAGCAGTTGGCGATGATGCGCCCCGACCTGGTCTCGATCGAGCAACGTGCCCAGATCGACGCCATTCTCGAAACCTATGCCGAGAGCCTCCGCCCGGAGGACCGTGATCTCGAGCAGGTCAAGGTGATGTCACGCCTCGCCCGCCTCGGTATCGGGTTCCACCACGCCGGACTCCTGCCGGTGCTGAAACAGTTGGTGGAGGTGCTGTTCAGTCGCGGACTGATGCAGATCGTCTTCGCGACCGACACCCTCGCCCTTGGCGTCAACATGCCTGCCCGGTCGGTGGTGATCGGGCGCATGAGCAAATGGGATGGCAGGCGGCGCCGCCCGTTGACTCCGAACGAGTTCCAGCAAATGGCTGGCCGCGCCGGTCGTCGGGGAATGGACCAGTTTGGGCACGTCATCATCCCCTACTCGCCGTGGGTCCCGTTCCGCGAAGCCATCGAAATCGCCACTGGGCCACTCCATCCCGTGCTGTCAGCGTTCGCCATCCGCTACAACACGGTCCTCAATCTCTGGGATCCACCGCGGGGTGACCGCGTCCGCCAGATGCTCCAGCGGAGCCTTGCCCAGTACCAGACCAGCCAGCGCGTGCGCCTGATCGAACTCGACCTCCTCGAAATCGAGGCGGAAATCGTTGGTCTCACAGCTGGCCGAGAAGCAGAACTTGCCGCCCTCGACGACGCATTTGAGGAATATCGCGGACTCGACCGGCAGATTCAGGCCATCCGTTCCGAGCGTCGGCAGCTCGATCAACAGCTCGCGGACCTTCAGGCCAGCGCCACGCAGGGCACTCCGTGGGCCGAGCCCGGCAGGCTGGCCATCCGGCGCCTCCTCCGTGCTGTCGAAGCTGGTGCTGTGATCCACCTCCGAGACGAGGGGTGGAGTATTTTCGTTGGCCGTCCCCTCGGTGGCGGCATCGGCACATTCCTGACGGCAACCGGCGAGCTGGTCACAGCTACCGAGTATCGCCAGATCGATGACGTGGCCGACGACCGCATGGTCACCGTGCCTCCAGAAGTGCTGGCAGAAATCTGGGATACCCATGAAGCCCGGCTTCCCGGAGACATGACAGTGTTCAGGCCAATGCTCGAGCAGCTTGCCGCTCTGGAACTGCCGGACCTCAACGCCATCGCGGCCGCCTGGCGCGAGGAGCGACTTGCAGCCCTCAATGAGAGGTCGGCAGGTATCGAGGAGCAGATCCGGCGCGTCGACGATGAGGAACGGCGCTTCCAGGAAATGAAGGCGTCGCATGTATTTGCGGACTCGAAAGCTCGCAAGCAGCACGCCGCATCGATTCGGCAACGCGACGCACTGGAGCGCGAGCGCGCCTCGCTGTCAGCCATTCTCGAGCGGGAAATCGAATCGGAAGACGTCCGCATCCGTAACGTGATTCGGGGTATTCGTGACGTGCTGCATCGCTTCGGCTACCTCCGCCAGGGGTATCCGACCGAAAAGGCCGATATGCTGGCCGACGTCTTCGACACCGATGGCCTGATCATCTGCGAACTGATCGACCGGAATCTGCTCTCGCCGCTTACGCCCGAGGAACTTGCCGAACTCTTTTCATGGTTCAGCTTCGACCGGGAGTTCAGGTACACCAATCACTTCGTCCTCCCAGAGTCACTCGTGCAGGTTCGGCGGGCGCTTGATGAGGTCGAACACGAGGTGCTTGGCGAAGAGCGCGACAACAAGCTCTTCATTTCCGAGGGACACAACCCCAGCTTCTATGGCGCGGCGCTCGCCTGGTCGAACGGGGCAACCATGGTGCAGATTGGCGAGCAACTGGAGCTCTCCGAAGGCGACCTCGTCCTCACCTTCAACAAGACAATCGACCTCATGCGGCAGGTTCGTGACATGCTGGAAGATGTCATCCCGGACCATCCGCTCATTGAACGGCTCAGGCTCGCCGAACGTCGTTTGCGCCGCGGAATCGTCGAGCAATCGCTGTCGCTTGGATTCGCCCCCATTGCCGACGCGCCATCGACGGCTGCCGAACCATTTGCCGAGATCGAACAGGACATCGAGTCCGACGAAAGCGACGACGTCCTCGACGACTGACCGGATCGCGTTCGCCCTCCCTGCACAGATGTGCAAATGGGCGATGTGCTGGCGTGATTTCGCCTGCTCGTTGCGTACGAGATGTACCGGACGAATTCCGGGGCAGATCGAGCCGATGGAGAGGTCACGGCTTCGCGCCCGGTTGCACTTCAGCCGCCCAGCCGAAAGGAACCAGTGAAACGATGCAGCACCTCAATCTGATCTCGAAAGAAGACATGCAGCGCGCGGCTCTGCTGGCCAGGGAGTTTCTCACTACCCAACAGAATCCTCTCGGCCTCGCCCTGATCGACCACCTGGTCGCCGATGGACCAGCCTCAGACGTGGTGACAGCCCTCGCGGCCTACCAGAATGAGGACGGCGGGTTTGGTCGGGGACTCGAAGTGGACATCGCAGCTCCCGCCAGCAATCCTTTCGCGACTCGCCTGGCCATGCAGGTTCTCTTGCTGCTACCTGCCGAGGCACGAACGCCGATGCTTCCGTCGCTCCAGGCCTGGCTGGAAGCGAATCAGGCGCCCGACGGCGACTGGCACCTCTCGGCCGCGACCCGATCCGGCGATCTTGCCCCCTGGTTCGCCGCCTGGCAGCATCCTGCCCTCAATCCAGCATGTTGCGTGACCGGACTGGCCAATCGGCTTGGCATCGCCACTACGTCAATGCTCGAGCGGACCGCTTCGCTTTTCTCGGCCAGGGCAACAATCGAGCAGGTGGCGCAGGGCACCTTCTACGATCTCCTTCCCTATGCCGAATACCTGACCGCCATCCAGGATATCGAGAACCGGGATGCATGGCTGGACACATTCGCCGAGCGGATCCGCGCGGCGTCCACTGAGATCTACGCCGACGCCGGACATTTTTGGGAGCAGGTGCTCGCCCTCGGTGGACCGATCATCGAACGCCTGCCGTCAGAGCTGCTGGCTTCAAATGCCACCCACCTGATGGACGAACAGGAGGCGGACGGGAGTTGGCCGTCGCCATATTCACCAGCCTGGCAGCCATGGATCACATCCATGGCCATCGCCACCCTTTACCAACTCGCTCCGGCCGCCCGCTGAAACCGACCTGGCGCATGCGCCGTCCTTCCGGCGCATGCGCTTGATCACGCAACAACTCATCACAAACTCCCCCATGATTTGCCCGCGAAATCAACAAATTCAGAGTTTGTGAGTTTTTGAGTTTGTGCAGTGCAATTGCAGACCGATTACCTGGCCGGCGGTCAAGGATCGCGGGCTAAGCGAGTCGGGCGGCACCGACCGACACCAGTTCCCGAACATCAGTTGTCGCCGCTGTGTTCCGCCAGCTCGCTGATAGCGTGCCGCAGTGAGTTCAGGGCATCGTTGATGGTGGCACGCTGGTCAGCCAGCCAGGCGCGATCATCGTCGAGTTTCTGGCCACACGCTTCGAGCCAGGCTCGTGTCATGTCCGGTGCCGGACTTCCTGTCACCTGTCGTCGTTCGATGTAGCGGCGTGGCGCCAGGAACCGCCCAAGGGTCTCCATCTCCACCTTGAGCTCGCGGCCAATCGTCATCAACGCCGCCGAATCAATCATGTCGGGCGTGATCCCACTGACCTCGAGCCGCATGTCCTTGATCCGGGCCAGCACCAGAATCGCAATTTGTCGCGCCATCGCTGGCGGCAGGTTCTCCTGAGTCATCAGGAAGGCGGCGAGATCGGGAGCGGTGGTGTAGAAGCGTCCAGCGCGGTTCCCGAGATACGCCCGATTGACAATGATGCCTGTCTCGAAGAGATCGATGCACTCGTGCAACACCGCCTGTGCAGTGGGCGCCAGATCAATCGCCTGGCCAATGATGACATCATGCCCGATCCCTGCCGGTCCGAAATCGAGCCGTCGAAGCGCCAGCCGCGCCGCATCGAGCCGATCGAGCATTGCGTCAAGCGCCAGGTTCAATGCGTCGAGCCGGTACGACAGCGCCAGCGCGGGATGCCCAGCCTCTGGAGACACAGACCATGTCTCATCCATCACGAAACTGGTCGGATCGGTCCGGACCCATATCCGCAACTCACGCACGAGTCGAGCCATCCCCGCGAAAACCGCGGTCATTGCTTCCACCGCTGCGGTCGGCGCCGACGTCTCACCCAGGGCATCGATCGTGGACGGAAGCGGGCGCCCGAATCCGAGTCGGGTGGCAGCTTCTTCCCGGTCAGCACCCACCACATCACCCGCGAGCAGCCCGGACCCGAGTGGCGACTGGTTGAGGGCTTGTACCGAAATTCGAACCCGCTCCCGCGCGTGGTTCAACGGCTCCAGCACCCCGCCAAGGAAATGCGCGAGCGTGGTTGGCTGGCCCGGCTGCCCACCCAGGTAGGCCGGCATGATCGTGACGACATGCGTCTGCGCGAGACGCAACACCGAGGCCGAGAGGACCGCCGCCGTGTCGAGAAAATCCAGCATCGTGTGGCGCCAGATCATGCGCCCGGCAGTGGCGAGTGTTTCCTCGGCCGAGAGCCCGAGGGTCAGGACTCCCCCAACCGCGGCAGGAACCCGTGACTCTACGCGCCGGAGGAGATCGCTGAGTTCCTCTCGCGCACCCGACAGCGGCACTGATGCCCCTGTTCCCGATTGCAGTGCCAGCGCCACCGATGCCGCTGCCTGGTCGTCAATCACCTCTGCCGCACGAAGTTCCAGCAGGTGGCAGGCAAGTACCAGCCAGGCCGCATCTATCGTGAACTGATGCTCGGTGCCGTTGGAAGAGGTATCCGGTTGATGCTCTCGTTGCAGGACGGTCAGGAGTGAAGGGCGACTTGGCATGCGGCTTCCTGTTGTACGTAGTGAACTGAAATGGGCGCGCCGGTGTGGCACACCAACAAAGAGTACCGGCTCTCAGGGGCCTACACGCGCACAACCAGAGAAAGCACGGAAAAGTGTGACTCTGGCGGAAGCTTATGTTAGCCGGTTACGTTTCTCGGCTGGTACCATGAGCCCTGAACAGGGGCAACGACGTACGGGCCACTGGGGAATCTTCGTCAGGCTCTGCAACGGTCATCCACAAGGAAGGTGCACAGGTAATGGCTGGAATCTCTCGCTTTGACGCCCGCCTCAATCGACGTCGTTTGCTCGCCGCCACCGGCGGCGCGGCAGTGGGCTTGTCGCTGCTCGGCAGGACGTTCGAAGTCTCGGCGCAGGACACCATTGTCGCCACGCTTGTCACCGACACGGCTGGTATCGGTGATCAAAACTTCAACGACCTTGCCAATGCTGGTGGCGAGCGCGCTGCTGAAGAACTCGGCATCGAATGGAAGGTGCTGGAAAGCTCGACGGCCGCCGACTACGAAACCAACCTCACGCTGGCCGTTGAGCAAGGCGATATCGCCGTTCCCAACGGCTTCCTCCTCGAGGATGCAGTCAACGTCGTCGCTCCACAATTCCCCGACAAGTACTTTGTCTTCATCGACGCGGTCGCCGAACACGAAAACGTCCAGAACTATCTCTTCAAGGAGAATGAGGGCGCGTTCCTCGCCGGCATCCTGGCCGGTCTCGTCACCGAGACCAACAAGGTCGGCATGGTCGGTGGCATCCGGGTCCCGCCGGTGATGCGCTATGAAGTCGGCTTCGCCGCAGGCGTTATGACCACCAATCCGGATGCGGTCTTCACCGCCTCCTACGCCGATGACTTCGAGGATCCTGCCCTTGGCAAGGACCTGTCGCTTGCGCTCTACAACAACGGCCACGACATCGTCCTCTCTGCCGCTGGCCGAACTGGTACCGGCGTGTTCGACGCCGCGGTTGAACTTGGTCCCGGCAACTGGGTAATCGCCGCCGACACCGATCAGGCCCACCTTGGCCCCGAGAACCAGCTCGCCTACGTCAAGAAGGGCGTCGACGAAGCCGTGTTCAAGGGCATCCAGCACGTTGTCGACGGCGACTTCGTCGGCGGAATCTTCGACCTCGGCCTTGCTGAT
>JAEZJB010000173.1 GCA_023415845.1 Chloroflexota bacterium
TCGGTGACGATGTCCGGCACATCCACTCCCGCCCATGATTCAGGCGGAATCAATGTCGTTGCCGGTTGGCCCTCGCCTGCCACTGCGGCATCGACGATTGGCGGCCGATTGACCGCCCCGGCCAGCAATGCCCGGAACCGGCGATCGTGCAGAGGTGAGTTCGCGAGGTTCAGGTAGAGCAGGGTCAGCCGATTCGACGGCCCACCAACCAGGCTGCATTCGGGATTCTCGCGAATCATCGGCACATCGAGCAGGGGAAGGTCGATCAGGAGGTCAACATCCCCGGTCACAAGGTCGGTTCCCCGCGCCAGCACCGATGTCGGTGCCAGGCAGGTCAGACCCGGCAGGCGGGGCCGCCCCACCTGGAAATACCCCGGATTGCGAATGTAGTCGATGCGCTGGCTTGTGGCAGTCTGGAGCTGGAACAGGCCGGAAGCGGCCGGAACAGCGGGGTCCGCCGTTCGGTCAACGGCCTCGAGCCACGACTTTGGCAGGATCGGGCAGCGCCAGGACCCAACCAGTGCCGGAATCGCGGCATCGGGCTCCTGCAACATCAGCGCCACCTGCCGGTCACCCATCCGCGCAATCGCCTCCAGGTGGCGCCAACGCCAGGCTTCTGGTCCTTGCAGGCCAACTGCCCACGCCCGGTTGAGGCTCGCAATCACATCGTCCAGGGTGATCGGGGTGCCATCCGCAAACAGCACGTCCGGGCGGAGGTCGAACGTGAGTTGCCGTCGATCGGAGGACAACACCGGCTGCAGCGAGAGGTTCCCGGTGATCGCACCAGCCTGGTCATTGGTCAGGAGGGTCGCGGACGACAGCATCCTGGCCCACGGAATCGTTGCTGCAGGTCCGTAAAGGTCTGACACCCGCGCCGGCCAGTCTGGCAGGGAAACACGCGGAATCCGGCCAGGATGGTCCCTGACCGGAGTTCCCTGCGCCTGAACGCTGGCACCCGTGATCCCGAGGGCCAACGCCGCAACCAGCGAACGCCGGCTCCATCGCGGAGTGATGCCATCGACCGAGCCCGGAGAGCAGGCTGCGGGCGCGGCCAGGAGCGGCCTAACCAAGCACGTCAGCCAGCGCCGCCATCAATTCATCCACCTGTTCCTGCTGCCAGATGAACGGCGGCAACAGGCGAATGACCGTCGAGCCAGCCGGCAGGGTCAATACGCCTCGCTCCTGCAGGCCCCTCAGAACCGGTGTCGATTTCTGCTTGAGCTCGATGCCGATCATCAGCCCCTGGCCGCGCACCGCGCGAATGCCCGGGCTCTGGAGTGCCTCGATCCGCTGGATGATCGTGGTGCCGAGTGTCGAGCAGTGGGTGTAAAGGTCTTCGTCACGGTAGATGCGCAGGGTTTCCAGCGCTGCTCGACTGGCCAGTGGATTGCCGCCAAACGTCGATCCATGGGCACCACCTGGCACGCTCTCGCTGATCGCCTCGGTCACCATCGTCAGGCCAATCGGGAATCCGTTGGCCAGCGCCTTCGCCGTCACCACGATATCCGGCACTATCCCGGCCGCGACCGAGGCAAACGGCGCACCAGTCCGGAAGCCGCTCTGGATTTCATCGACGATCAGCAACACGCCCTTGCGGGTCGCAATCTCCCGCACCGCCGCCAGGTATTCCGGTGCCGCGACATGAATGCCACCCTCGCCCTGAATCGGCTCCAGCACGATCGCGGCGGTGGTGTCATTGATGGCTGCCTCGATTGCCTCCGGGTCCTGCCAACTCACGTGCTCGGCCGGCAACGGCAACGGCTCGAATGGCGCGCGGTATTTCTTGTCCGCAGTTGCGGAGAGCGCACCCAGCGTCCGGCCGTGATAGCCACGTTTGGCTGCCACCAGCCCCTGTTTTCCGGTGAAGGCCTGGGCGAATTTCAGGGCCGCCTCAACCGCCTCAGCCCCGGAATTCGACAGGAACGAGCGCGAAAGCTCGGCAGGGGCGATGGTCTTCAGTTCTTCGAGAAGTTCGGCCCGGGTATCGGAGCCGAAGCTCTGGTGACCGGTCGCGAGGGTTCCGAGCTGCTCCACGAGTGCCGCGGTGAATCGAGGGTGAGCGTGACCCAGCGAGGCGACACCGTAGTTGCTCATCGCATCGAGGTAGCGCTTTCCATCGGCATCGAAGAGATAGGCTCCCTCCCCGCGCACCAGCGCGATGTCGCGCTTGGCGTAGAGCGGGATCAACGCTTCGCGTTCGATATCAAGAATCCCGGCGTCGGTTCTGGTGGTGATGGAAGAAGTGGTGACCATGTGGCGTCAGCTCCGTGTAAGCGGATACGTTGCAGGAGGTGCAGGAGGTTCTATGGCGCAGGCGGAACAGACTCGGCCTGCGCGTTGATACGGTCCAGGACGCGGAAGACACCGGTGAGGCCATCGATCCGGTGGGTCACATCGGCAGCCCCTGGCCAGGTTGCCTGGAGGTAGCCCCACGGTCCTCGCCGAATGAAGGCGGCATGCATGCCGATCTGCTGGGCAGGCAGCACGTCGTTGTCGATCCTGTCGCCAACATGGAGGATCTGGTTGCAGGCCAGGTCCAGTTCGTTGGCAATGCGGCGAAAGAAGGCAGGATCGGGTTTTGCCACGCCCCACTCGGCAGACGAGCCAACAAAGTCCACCGGCAGCCCGATCTCGGCAAACTGCTGGACTGCACCACGCGGCTGGTTGCCGGTGACACCGATCAGGTAGCCGGAGGTCTTCAGCTGCCGCACCACGGAGATGACATCCGGGTAGAGGTCGCGTTCCTCGATCTGGTAGCCGAAGACGGTGGGGTCGGCAGATTCGATCTGCAGGTAGCCGAAGAGGCTGCGATGGTGTTCGCGCCGTTCGATCAGGCCACCGAGTACCCCCATCAGTGTCAGCTCGGGAACGCCAGCAAACGCGGCGACGGCTGCCCAGTGGCGGGTTTCGTCGACGAGCGTCTCACCGATGTCGAAAACGACGGCCTTCACCTGCTGCGTCATGCCGCTGTCACATCCGCATTGCTGACAACCGTTCCCTCGCCCGAAAGCGCCCGGGTAACTGGCTGTTCGACCCTGCCATCGGAGAAGATCACGCGGCCCACGCCACGTTCGATCGCCTTGATCGCCGATTCGACTTTCACGACCATCCTGCCTGCCGCGGCCGCCAGCGCCTGCTCGGGTTCGGCTGCATTCAGCGACCGGATCAGTGTCGATTCATCATGCCGGTCGGCCAGCAGGCCGGGGGTGTCCGAGAAGAACAGCAGCGAGTCGGCGCCAAGCGCCTCGGCGATGCCGAGGGCAAGCTTGTCGCCATCGACGTTGATCGGCACGCCTTCCTCGGACAGCGCCGGCGGCGTCAGCAGCACAACGTACCCGGCATCCATCAGGGTGGATATCACGGTCGTATCGATGCGCTCGATGGTACCGGCATGATCGTCCCGGAAAATCCGGGACTTGCCGTCCTCGGTGCCGCGAATCACTGGCTTGCGTCGGCCTACCGCGATCCGCCCGTCCATCGCCGACAGGCCCACGGCATTGACCCCGGCATGCTGGAAGGCGGCGACCAGCCGCTTGTTCTGCTTCCCGCAATACGCCATCAACATGGCGTCCATCGTGGCGGCATCGACGTAGCGCGACACCCGGCCACTGCTGGAGGTGATCATGCGCGGTGGCATGCCCAGCGCGTCGGACAAGGCACTGAACTCGGCGTTGCCCCCATGGATGATGACCACCGGTTCGCTCAAGGTGGCGATATCGGCCGCGAAATTGGCAAAGGCGTCGGTGCCGATTGCGGCTCCACCACCGATCTTGACGACAAGCATTCCCGTTCCCTGCACTCCGACGATTCGCATCTGCCAATGGTACCCGCTGGCGACCC
>JAEZJB010000182.1 GCA_023415845.1 Chloroflexota bacterium
CGCCGTTTTCGGCAATCTCGCGCGCCACCGTCAACAAGTCCCACGGCAGGGCATACCAGGGCTGCGGCTCGGCTACCCGAACCCGATCCTCTGGCAGCGGCTGCAACTGCCGCAGCGGGAGAGTCGCTGCAACCTCACCCGGATGCAGGATTTCGTAGGGCACGAAGAGCCACCGGGTTCCATCCCGCCGGTAGGTGTGAAACACCAGCAAGACCGTCTCGAGTTCCGTCAGGGCCGCATCGATCCGGGCGGTGAGGCGCAGGTAGTCCCGGTCGGAGGGCTCCGGTAGTGGATGACCAGCCTGCTCGAGCACGCGCGTCAGCGGCTCGGGACCACCATCCGCCGCCATCAGCGTTCGCAGCACATCACGCGCCACCGGTCCCCGCTCGGCAATCACGGTCTGCACCCGCTCGGGACTCGCAATCTGGCGCCCAATCTGGGCGACGAGATCGCTCCGCCGCCGCTGGCCCGGAATGATCGAGAGCCCCCAGATGCTGGCGGCCTCCTCCAGTTCGGCGTCATCAAGGGTTTCGAGCAGGACCCGCATCGTGGAATTGCTCAGGTCACCGGCGTCAATTTCATCCTGTACCCGGCGAAACACCTGGCCAATCTCGCGCGGCAGGAACAATCGTGGCAGCACCCCGACCGGGAGTTCCTGGGAGTCGCCCTCCCGTGCCAGCAACCCTGCCTGGAACAGTGCTATCGCGGCAACCCTGGCCTCTTCCGGTGACCGGCCAGCCCGCTCGGCCAGTTCCTCCACCGTGGCCGGGCTCGGATCACCGAGCGCCAGGTTCGAAACGATCGCCTGCTCGGAGGCATCGAGCCGGTCCCACATCGACCGGGCCAGCCGGATATCGGTCATGCCGCGATAGAGCACACCCACATGGCGCGCCCGATCCGAACCCGGCAGGGGAATCAGCCAGGCGCTGGCAATCCGTTGGAGGTCATCCGGCGTGCGGGCATTGAGTCTGCCCAGCAGGTTTTTCGGAGTTGCGGTCGACATCGGCACCCGATCGAACTGGCGCGAATCACAGGTCCATCATATGGTGCGCATCCAAATCGGACCAATGGCGCCGGCCCCGGTGCCGAGCTCGCAATCGCCGCCGGAGCCGTGTCAGCGAAAACGCAGGGACCCGAAACAAACAGCGACGCACTGGCGCGGAACTCCACACCAGTGCGTCGGTCATCAGCTTTCGAAAGCGTTGGCAGTGCTGCCAGTCCAGCCTAGGAGCCGCCACTCGAACGAGGATCGACGTCCCAGCCATTGTGCAGGGCCTCGTTCTTGGTGACGTTGAGGTACAGGCCATGCTCGTTGTTCTTCAAAATCGCCGACTTCGGAATGTAGAAGTCGACCGGCATGAAGAACCCTTTTTCGACCACGATGACGTCGTCACGGACGGCAACAACCTCACCCACCTTGTGGCCGCACTGCCCGATGACATCGGACCCGACTTCGATCTGCCAGGCAGACTGATCCTTGTCAGAAACCGATCCGGCCTCGCCCGCCCGCATCGTCCCGGCCAGCGCGGCATCTTCGCGCTCGGTCGTATGACTGATGGTTTCGGAGAGACTGGTGGTAGCAACAGAAGCGCCAGCCGGCGAGGGCCGATTGTGCTCGTGGGACACGATGACACTACTCCCGGAGAACATCACGCCTGCTCGTGAAAAACGAAGGCCAAAGGCGGCGGATGCAACCCCCGAATGCATGCAATCCCTGTCGGATTGCGCGGGACGCGACAGAATCGACGCGCAACGCAAGAGGATACACGATCCATCCGCGTTGTGCCGCCGACTCCTGTTGTCAGTATCCGTTCACCGTCGCGTTCGACAGGGGTAATCGCCACCTCGGCACCGCAAACCCGGCCTTTTTGGAGCAGAATTGCCATCCAACCGGTGTTTCCCTGCCCGAAGACCGCTTCAACCCATTTGCCATCACCTGCCCAAACGGGCATATGGAGGAAATGGCTCGGCTCCCAGCAGCGGTGCCGCGTAGGACCGGAACACGTCGGTGATGCCAGTCCCACTTGCGGCGATGAATTCATCGGGCAGGTGCCGAACGCGATTCGCGATCAGGTCAACCGGCACGGAGTCGACCACACAACTGAACGGCTCGTCCGACACCCGCCGCAGCACCGTGATGATGGCCGTTTCACCCTGCACCAGGCGTTCCACCGCCCCTGCCCCCAGCGACCATGCTTCGTCCAGATCCACGTCCGAAGCCAGCGAGATCGACATCCTGGCTGCCGTACCGGGTTTGTCGTAGCGCGCCCGCACACCCAGCCGCTGGGTCACGAGCCGGGTCAGGGCAGCCCCGGTACTCGGGAAATACGGATGTCCAAATCCATCGACATATTCGGGTTCGTCGCCCCCCATGTGCGCCCCGCTCGCCGTCCGCATGGTCTCCGGCACGACCACCACGCTCCAGCCACGACCATCGAGATCGTTCTGAACCAGCTCCAGAACGATTTCGACGCTCTCGGGCGGACGTTCCGGTAGCAGCAGGATCGGCTCCAGATCCCGTTCGTCCGGGCCAAAGCCAAGCGCCCCGGCGGCCGCAACCCAACCAGCATCCCGCCCCATCACTTCGACGAACTTCACCGCGTGCAGTTGTGGTGAGGCAATGGAGTCATAGGTGGCGTCCCGGACGGCATTTCCCAGGAATCGAGCGATCGAACCATACCCCGGGCAGTGATC
>JAEZJB010000187.1 GCA_023415845.1 Chloroflexota bacterium
CCATCTGGGCGGCACCGGTGATCATGTTCTTGATGTAGTCGGCGTGGCCGGGGCAGTCGACGTGGGCGTAGTGCCGGTTGTCGGTCTCGTACTCGACGTGCGAGGTCGCAATCGTGATCCCGCGCTCCCGCTCTTCCGGCGCGTTGTCGATCGAGCTGAAGTCCCGCACCTGGGCAAAGCCCTTGAGCGAAAGCGTCTTGCTGATCGCCGCCGTCAGCGTCGTCTTCCCATGGTCCACGTGCCCGATCGTCCCCACATTCACGTGCGGCTTCGAGCGCTCAAACTTCTGCTTACCCATCGTGTTGAAACTCCCTGAGCGCCATGCTCAAACGAGAAATCACCGGTCGGCCCTCCGAGTGGGGCCGACCACCAATCTCGAACTAGGCTCGCTGCGCCTTCGCAACGAATTCCTGGGCGAGGTTCTCCGGCAGCGGCGCGTAGTGGTCGAACTCCATGGAGGAGACCGCGCGTCCCTGCGTCATCGATCGCAGATCGGTGACATAGCCGAACATGCTGGCCAGCGGCACGTAGGCACGCACCACCTGGGCTCCGGCACGCTCTTCCATGCCGTTGATCTGGCCACGTCGCGAGTTCAGGTCGCCAATGACATCGCCCATGAACTCTTCCGGCGTCGTGACTTCCACCGACATGATCGGTTCCAGAATCGTCGGTCGCCCCTTCTGGAGCGCGGCCTTCAGCGCCAGCGAACCGGCGATCTTGAATGCCATTTCCGAGGAGTCGACGTCGTGGAACGAACCATCGACCAGGGTGGCCTTGACGTCCACGATCGGGAATCCGGCGGGACCGCCGGTTTCCAGCGATTCGCGGATACCGTTGTTGACCGACGGAATGTACTCCCTCGGCACCGATCCGCCCACCGTCGCATCCACGAACTCGTAGCCCGCGCCGCGCTCCTGCGGCTCGAACTCGACGATCACGTGACCGTACTGTCCCTTACCGCCCGACTGCCGCACGTGGCGACCTTCGGCGCGAACCGGAACGGTAATCGTCTCGCGGTAGGCCACCTGCGGGCGACCAACATTCGCCTCGACCCGGAACTCGCGCATCATGCGGTCAACGATGATGGCCAGGTGAAGCTCACCCATACCATCGATGACCGTCTGGCCCGAGTCCTCCGACGTGCGAACGCGGAAGGTCGGATCCTCTTCGGCCAGCTTCGCCAGCGCGGCACCCATCTTGTCCTGGTCGGCCTTGGTCTTCGGCTCCACCGAGACCGAGATGACCGGCTCGGGGAAGGTGATGGACTCGAGGACGACCGGCGCCGCCGGATCGCACAGCGTGTCGCCCGTGAAGGTGTTCTTGAGACCGATCACGGCACAAATGTTGCCGGCTGCGATCTCCTTGATCTCTTCGCGGTCGTTCGCATGCATGAGCACCATGCGGCTGATGCGCTCGGTGTCACCCTTGGAGGAGTTGAGCACCCGCGAACCCGACTGCAGGGTACCGGAGTAGACGCGAATGAATGCAAGCTTGCCGACGTGTGGGTCGGTGGCAATCTTGAAGGCCAGGGCAGAGAACGGCGCGTTCGGGTCAACCGGTCGCGATACCTCTTCCTCGGTCTTCGGGTTGATGCCGTGCACAGCCGGAATATCCAGCGGTGACGGCAGGTATTCGATCACAGCGTCCAGCATCGGCTGCACGCCCTTGTTCTTCAGCGCCGAACCGGTCAGCACCGGCACCAGCTGCGAAGCCAGGGTGGCCTTGCGGAGCGCCTTCTTCAGCGCATCGATCTCGATCTCTTCGCCTTCGAGGTACCTCATGGTGAGTTCCTCGTCGGTTTCGGCGATCAGCTCCACCAGGTGAGCCCGGGCGGCCTCGGCCTCTTCCTTGAAGTCGGCCGGGATCTCCTCGATCCGAATGTCCTTGCCCTCATCGTCGTAGTACATGATCGCCTTCATGGTGAAGAGGTCGATCACGCCACGGAACTCGGACTCATGACCAACCGGCACCTGGATCGGGGCCGGGGTGGCCTTGAGCCGGTCGATGATCATCTGGACCGTTCGGTTGAACGAGGCACCCGTGCGGTCGAGCTTGTTGACGAAGCAGATACGCGGGACGTTGTACTTGTCAGCCTGGCGCCAGACGGTCTCGGACTGCGGCTCAACGCCCGCCACGCCGTCGAACACCACCACGCCACCGTCGAGCACACGCAGGGACCGTTCCACCTCAACGGTGAAGTCCACGTGGCCCGGGGTGTCGATCACATTGAACCGGTACGACGGATTCTCCGGGTTCCCACCAAGACTCCAGAACGCCGTCGTGGCAGCCGAAGTGATGGTGATACCGCGCTCGCGCTCCTGCTCCATCCAGTCCATGGTGGCGGCCCCATCATGGGTTTCACCCGCCTTGCGCACGCGGCCGGTATAGAAAAGGATGCGCTCGGTCGTCGTCGTCTTGCCGGCGTCGATGTGCGCAATGATTCCGATGTTGCGAGTATGAAGGAGGGCGACCATCGGATCCTTCAGGTTGGGAGGGGTCGCGGTTGCAGAACTCATGGAGTGGCGTTTCCTCACGTCGCCGGCGGCGATGCCCACCGGTTCGTCGCCGGAGCAGCATTGCTCCGGCGCTCGGAAGCAGGTCTAGTAGCGATAGTGCGAGAACGCTCGGTTGGCTTCTGCCATGCGGTGCGTGTCTTCACGTCGCTTGATGGTGGCACCCGTGCCGTTGTAGGCGTCGAGCAGCTCATTGGCGAGCTTGTCTGCCATGGACTTGCCAGGGCGGTTGCGAGCCGAGGTCAGCAACCAGCGAATCGCCAGGGACTGGCGGCGCTGGCCCTCGATCTGCACCGGCACCTGATAGGTGGCGCCACCAACGCGGCGCGGCTTCACTTCAAGCATCGGCGTGGCATTGGACACAGCTCGCTCGAACACTTCGAGCGGGTCCTGGCCCGTCCGGTCCTGGATGCTCTGGAGGGCACCGTACATGATGCGCTCCGCCAGGCCCTTCTTGCCGCGCTGCATGATCTTGTTGATGAACCGGGTCACCAACTCACTGTTGTAGCGGGCGTCCGGGGTCGGAACGCGGCGCTGGATCTTTGCTCGTCTCGGCATGCGCTTCTATTGCCTCCGTGCCTGGCCACTGCATGATCCGGATTGATGCCACCCGGCACCCTTCGAATCGTCGTGCTTCCCAGGACTTCCGGATCGGGACACCAACCAGGTGTCCGTCGCCGGCATACAGTTCCGAAACTTCCTGAAACATGCGGGCCGCAGCCCACGGGTAAAACTGGTTCACAAGGCCCGAAATTGCAGGCACACGAAAAAGCGGTCATCACCCCCTTGCGGGGTTGCGCCGCTTTTCGTATTCCAGCTCTCTCAGTTCCGCCGAAGCGGGAACACCGGTCAGGCGCCAGCGACGTTGTCGCTAACCCTTCTTCGGTGCCTTGGTTCCGTACTTGGACCGCGCCTGCTTGCGGTTTTCTACGCCGCGAGCATCCAGGGCGCCACGAATGATGTGATAGCGCACACCCGGGAGATCCTTCACCCGGCCGCCGCGAATCAACACCATCGAGTGCTCCTGCAGATTGTGCCCTTCGCCAGGAATGTAGGCCGTCACTTCGACGCCACTGGTCAGGCGAACACGGGCAATCTTGCGCAGTGCCGAGTTGGGCTTCTTCGGCGTCATCGTCTTGACCTGGGTACAAACGCCCCGCTTCTGCGGCGCATAGGTTCCCGCCCGCAGCCGACCGGCATACCGGCCAGCAGCACTGTTGGTGAACCGCAGCGCAGGAGACTTGGTCTTCTTCTTGACGCTCTTTCGGCCCTTGCGAACCAACTGATTGATCGTCGGCACGAAAAGCTCCTCACCGGTCTGGCGACTTATGCCGTGCTCTGCGCGCCCGGGTTAGCACTACCCCTGGCCATCACATGTCCACCGGGTTAAGTGGAACGCAGCTGCGGAGCCGCCTGGACCGTGTCGGTTGATTGAGAATGGCTTCAGGAATAAGTCAACGGTTTGAAGCCACAACCGCACGCGTGGCCACCAATGGCGGCCACAGAGAGGAATTCTACGCACGATCCGGATTTGCGTCAAGGTAAGGCGCACCCCGCCTTCCGGCATCTATTCCCTCACCTGCAATCCATTTGGCTCCTCTACATATATGGAAAGCGTCCCCTGCGCCCGTGCTTCCCGCGCCTCTCGGGCAAGGAGCCGTCCGGGCGCGCAAGTGAACCCGGTTCCCCGGCACAGCGCGATGCGCTCAACCGTATTCGAAGGCTCACTCATGGATGTTGGGAGGCTCGTTCCCGGTCAATATCTGCCACCAGGGACGGGCCGATACCTCCACCTGTCCGTACAGACCAATAACCCGATGGTATACTCGCCCGACAGGTACCGTGCGATCGGACGCCATCCGTTCACGTATGCCTCGGCCGCATTCTGACTTCATTCATTTGCCCGTCGGCCTGGCAATACTTCAGCTGGACTGTGCAATGAAAAACGCCACCATCCGAATGTGGATGCGCCCGGGAATGCGAATCAAGCGCTGGATCGCGCTCTTCATGCTCGCGGTGGTACTCACCAGCCTCGCAATCGCCATGGGGCTCGCCTGGCTCTACGAGCATTACCAGGTGCCCACCGCGCTCCAGGAATCCGTTCGACTTCTCACACTCCAGTTCATTCCCCACCCCCTGCGCGGCGTGATCCTGCTCTCGGCAGGAGTGCTCCTCCTGGGCTTCGCCATTCTCAAGATCACCCAGTCACTGTTCACTCCCCTTCTTAAGGAAATCACCAGTGGCCGCACCGTGTCGGAGATTTTCGTTGGCGACCGGTTTGGGCCTGCCGTACCCGAGTTCAATGTCGTCACCATTGGTGGCGGCACCGGCCTCGGGAATTTGCTGCGCGGTCTCAAGCAAGCCAACATCAATCTGACCGCCATCGTCACCGTCGCCGACGACGGCGGCAGCACCGGCCGCATCCGCGATGCCTACGACATTCCCGCACCGGGTGATATCCGAAACTGCCTTGTATCGCTGGCCCGCGACGAATCGACCATGGGGCAACTTTTCCACTATCGCTTCGATGCCGATGGATCGGAACTCTCCGGCCATTCCTTCGGCAACCTCTTCATCACCGCCATGACCCAGGTGACAGGAAGCTTCGAGCAGGCAGTACTGGAATCCGCCCGCGTGCTCAATATCGAGGGCCGTGTGTTGCCCTCCACACTGGAGAACGTCACCCTCTGTGCCGACCGGATCGACGGCACATCGGTGCGCGGCGAATCGGCCGTCGGGCATGGTGGGCCCCAGATCCAGCGGGTCTACCTGGAACCAAACCGTCCGAAAGCCTACGATCCGGCCCTGGCGGCCATTCTCAACGCCGATCTTATCGTCCTCGGTCCTGGCAGCCTTTTCACCAGTGTCATCCCCAATCTGCTGGTCGATGGCATTCGCGAGTCGATCCGCTGGTCGGCTGGTGCCACGGTCTACGTCTGCAACGTGGCAACCCAGGAAGGCGAAACCGATCACTTCGATTATGAAGCCCACGTCCACGAGATCGTGCAGTACCTTGGCGATGGTGAACTCGACTACGCCCTCCTGAACAACAATCGTGCCGCCCTGAGCGCCATCCGTCCTCACGAGCACGTGGAGGCCATTGCCTACGACGGTGCGATCAGGACCAGGGATGGCGTCGAGATCGTGGCCCGCGACGTCGTCAACGACCAGAATCCCCTTCGCCACGACCCCATCAAACTTGCCTCGGAACTCCTCGAAATCGGCCGCCGGCACAAGTCCGCCACGCTCCAGCCGCGCGTGACGATCGAGACCACCGACTCCACCCAGACCGAGTCGGTAACCGTCCTGCGCTAGCACGGAGTCCCTTCATGGCGCACAATGCTGGATACGGTTCCTCTGCCAGCAGGCGGACAATCGTTCCAGATGCGTTCAACGGTTCCGTGCTGTTGCCCATCTCACACCAGACGTGGGCATCCATCGATAAGGAGCAGCCAGATGGTCTACAAGGTTGGCATCAACGGCTTTGGCCGCATTGGCCGACAGGTATACAAGGCAGTCGCTGAAGGTGGCTTTGGCGACCTCTTCGAGATTGTGGCAGTCAACGACCTCACCGAGAACCAGACCCTTGCCAACCTGCTCAAGCACGACTCGACCTACGGGACATATGACGCAGAGATCACGGCCGACGCCGAAGGGATCACCGTCAATGGCAAGCATGTGCGGGTGTTTGAGGAAAAGGATCCGGCTGACCTCCCCTGGGGCGACCTTGGGGTCGATGTCGTCGTCGAATCGACCGGACGCTTCACCGCAGCCGACAAGGCTCGCGCTCACATCGACGCTGGTGCCAAAAAGGTCATCATCTCGGCTCCGGCCAAGGGCGAAGACGTGACGGTGGTGTTGGGGGTCAACGAGGCAGACTACGATCCTGCCACCCATCACATCATCTCCAACGCCTCGTGCACAACCAACTGCCTCGCGCCTGTGGTCAAGGTCATTCTCGACAACTTCGGCATCGTCAACGGGATGATGACGACCGTCCACTCCTACACGGGCGATCAGGTGCTTCTCGACGGTCCTCACCGCGACCCGCGGCGCGCTCGCGCCGCTGCCCTCAACATCGTCCCCACGACCACCGGCGCCGCCAAGGCACTCTCGCTTGTGGTACCGGAGGTCAAGGGCAAGCTCGACGGCTTTTCGCTCCGTGTGCCAACGCCGACCGTATCGATCGTCGACTTCGTCGCCACGACCGAGAAACCGGTCACCGTCGAATCGGTCAACGCCGCATTCAAGGCAGCATCCGAGAGCGAAGAGATGTTCGGCATCCTCGGCTACTCGGAGGAGCCCCTGGTCTCCACCGACTACAAGCAGGATCCCCGCTCGTCAATCATCGACGCCCTCTCCACCATGGTGCTTGGTGACAACATGGTGAAGGCGGTCTCCTGGTACGACAACGAGTGGGGCTATTCCTGCCGTATCGCCGACCTTGTCGCATTGGTGTGTGAGCAGGGCTTCGAAAGCTGATTCGAACCTTCTCCGAGCATCACCTGCCGATGGGCTGGCACGATGATATCGTGCCAGCCCATCGTTGATTCAGTCACTCCCTCGCCGATCGGTCCATCTTTCTTCGCTTCATGTGGCGGGATTCAGGCAGTTCGATGCGTACGTTAAGATGAAAGAGGTCGCAACGCGCTGAAACCCGGGGGTTCCCGGGCACTGTCTCCCTGAACTCCGCACAAACGCTCCATCATAATCCCCGTAAAATCAGGAAAACTGGAGTTTGTGAGTTTGTGAGTTTGTGAAACGCCGTTTTCGGAACTGGCGCACGTCGCACCACCAGTCGCGATCGTCACCAACGGTGAGCGGTCTCGCCTCACCACCAGGATCTTCCGCGAAAGGGTCAGACAATGCATCCTCGCCAAATCACCACCGCCGACGTGCAGGGCAAACGCGTGCTTTGCCGGGTTGATTTCAACGTTCCGCTCAAGGACGGCACCATCACGGATGACACGCGCATTCGCGCCGCCGTGCCTACCATCACCTGGCTTCGCGACCACGGTGCCCGCGTGATTCTCGCCAGCCATCTTGGACGCCCCAAAGGCAAGGCCGTCGACAGCCTGCGCATGACACCCGTTGGCGCCCGGCTGTCCGAGTTGCTGGGCTCCCCGGTCGTGACGGTCGAAGACATCACCGGCCCCCTCGCCCGTCAGGCGATTGAATCCATGCATGACGGCGACGTGGTTCTCCTCGAGAATCTGCGATTCGATCCCCGAGAGGAAGCCAACGACGAAGCGCTTGCCAGGGAGCTCGGCAGTCTCGCCGATATCTATGTCAACGACGCGTTTGGTGCTGCCCATCGCGCCCATGCCTCCACCGAGGGAGTCGCGCATGTGCTCCCGGCATACACCGGATTCCTGATGCAGGCCGAACTCGACGCCCTCGGCAAGCTCCTCGCTCAACCCGAACGCCCGTTCGTCGCCATCATTGGCGGCGCGAAAGTGTCGGACAAGCTTGCCGTCCTTGAGAACCTGCTCACCCACACCGACGCCCTGTTGATCGGGGGCGGCATGGCCAACACCTTCCTGTTGGCGCAGGGATACGATGTCGGCAAATCCCTGGTCGAAGAGGACCTTGTCGACACCGCGCGTAGTCTCCTGCAGAAGGCTGAGGAGGGAGGAGTGAGTGTCGTCCTGCCATCAGACGTCGTGGTCGCCGAGTCAATCGATGCCACCGAAGGTAACGTCACGTCCGTCGATCAGGTCGACGACAACGTCGCCATCTTCGATATTGGGCCAGGCAGCGCGGAGGGGTACGCCCGCCTCGTTGGCGACGCTCGCACGGTCTTCTGGAACGGTCCTCTGGGCGTGGCCGAAAACCCGGCATTCACCAATGGCACCGCCACCGTGGCTCGGGCCGTTGCTGCCTGTGATGGGTACACCGTTATTGGCGGCGGCGATTCGGTGGCAGCCATCGAACATCTTGGCCTTGCTGACCGGATCGATCACATCTCGACCGGTGGTGGTGCCTCGCTGGAGTTCCTTGAAGGTCGGGAGTTGCCCGGTGTCGCGGCCATTCCGGAGGTCGAATGAACGAACGCATGCCGTACATCCTTGGAAACTGGAAGATGAATCTCGACATCGAGTCGGCCGTCCGGCTGGCCAGCGATGTTGCCGATATCGCCGATGACGCGGCGGAAGACGTCGGCGTCGGGGTAGCGATTCCATATCCCTGGATTCCCCTCATCGCCAGCGAAACAGCCGAAACCAACCTGCTCATTGGCGCCCAGGATGTCTCGCCGTGTGGCGAAGGAGCCTACACGGGCGATGTATCAGCCGGGATGCTCGCGCCCTGGTGCACGTTCGTCCTGGTGGGTCACAGCGAACGCAGGACCATTCATCAGGAGTCGGATGAACTCATCCGATCCAAGCTCGACGCCGCCCTGACCAATGGCATGGCCCCCGTGCTCTGCGTCGGCGAAACGCAGGCAGAACGCGATCAGGGCATGACCGCCGACGTGATTGCACGCCAGGTTACCGTGGCCACGAGCCATCTCTCGGGCCAGCAACTGCGTGGGCTGCTGGTCGCATACGAACCAGTCTGGGCGATCGGAACCGGACTGACGGCCTCCCCTGACGACGCGCAGCAGGTAGCGAGCCAGATCCGGGCGCTGCTTGGCAAGGTCGACTCCGACTCGGCGGCACTGGTGCCGATTCTGTACGGGGGAAGTGTCAAGGGCGAAAATGCCCGCGGTTTCATGGCCTGCCCCGATATCGACGGGGCTCTCGTCGGTGGTGCCAGCCTCAGCGCCGAAAACTTCCTGCCAATCGTGCAGGCTGCACTGCCCTAGCGCGTTCGGACAGGTGGCCGGACCGCCTGCCGGATGGTACGCTGCACACGACGCTTGGTGGAATCACGCCAGGCAGGAACACCTCGGCAAAGGACGATTCGAGACGTGGATACCGCACTAAATCTCGTCACCATCATCGCCGCCATCGTACTGATCGCCATCATCCTGCTGCAGAAGCGAGAGACCTCGATCAGCGGTGCCTTCGGCGGAAACTCCGACTCCATCCAGCGCACGCGACGCGGATTCGACAAAACCCTGTTCGACTCCACCATCGTCGTCTCTGTGCTCTTCCTTGTCTTCTGTGTGCTGAGCAGCATCTTCCTCAGCAGCTAGGGCAGAAGTCTTCGGCATGAACCGTTCACAAGGGAAGGAGTAGTGACACACAAACACTGAACACGCAGGCCACCCTGAGGCAGGCAGCCATCAGGACCCGGGCCAAAAGACCACGATCACGCGTGTGGTGTGTCACCATTCTGCCATTCGCGCGTTGAAAACCGGTATCCGGCACCCCTACAATTCACCTCGCAGCCATTTGAACGTATCGGTGCACGATTACGTCTTCCCAGGATCGTCAATGGTTGCCGGGCGAACACTCACGAGGAGGAAACATCACCATGGGCGGTATTGGCGTTCCTGAGCTGGCAATTGTGCTGGTCATCATCGTCATCATCTTCGGCGTCGGCAAGCTGCCGGAAATCGGCGGCGCACTCGGCAAGGGCATCCGCGAGTTCAAGACGGAATCCACCACCGAGGACGACAACAAGGACAAGATCGAGGCCGGCACCTCGCAGACCGCCTCGACGCTCACCTCCAGCGCTTCCGCCACTCGCGAAGAAGCCAAGGTTGGTGGCAGCCGCGCCGACGAGATCTAGTCTCGCCGCACGGCAGCAAGGCAGCATCAAGGGACGCAGGGGACATCCCTTGCGTCCCTTTTCTTTTCTCCTGACCTGAACCAATGAGGTAGCACCGGCATGTCCGAAAGCTCCAACGAGGCAAATCGCGGCCTCTCGTCCTCGCCCGCCGGTCCACCGCTCGACAATGACGCCCCGACTCAGGCGACCACCCCCACCCTGACGACGACCTCCACAGGCAAGCAGCGCTCGATGACTCGCGAAATCATCGAAACGCTCCTCCTGGCCCTCCTGATCTTCCTTGCTGTCCGTGCCGTGGTCCTCAACTTCCGCGTCGATGGCCACAGCATGGACCACAGCCTGCAGAACAATGAAATGCTGCTGGTGAACCGCAACGCCTACTTCACGCTCGACCAGGAGAAGTGGCTGGGCTGGATTCCAGGGACAGACTTTGAAGACGGTGACGTCTGGCAGCCGTTCGGCACGCCAGACCGGGGCGACATCGTCGTCCTCACCCCACCCCAGGAATACGCATCGGCGAACAAGCCGTATATCAAGCGAGTCATTGGCGTGGCTGGCGATCACCTGGAGATTCGCACTGACGCCAACGGCGTGGTCGACGGTGTCTACATCGACGGGGTCAAGCTCGACGAGCCGTATCTGGACGAGGGCATCCAGTACCGCTGCAACGGACGCTTCTGTGACCCAATCGACATTCCCGAGGGCTATGTGTTCGTCATGGGAGACAATCGCGGGAACAGCGAAGACTCTCGGTATTTCGGATTGGTACCGGTCAGCGACATCATCGGCAAGGCCTGGATCACCTACTGGCCGCTTGGCGAAGTGGGCGTCATTCCGCACGAAGACTACCCGGAGCTCGAAGGAGCCGGGTAGACAATCGTCGATCCGCACCTGTGGTCACCGCTCTCAGGATTGCCTGGACCCGGTCCTGCCGTCCTTCAGCGGTCCTCCGTCCGAGTGGCAACGAGCCACCTGATTGGGGAATGGTGCGGGCCGGGCTACGGGTATAGTATGGACCCCGGACGCCGGTCTCAGAACCGGCATGGACATGCGTCGAACTGGAGTTGCAAGGGGCTGGCACATGATCGAAGCCACAGTGGAAAGCATCAGGGTCAGCCTCGTCTCGCAGAATCGCGTTGTCATCCTGCGAGAAATAGATGGTGACCGGCACTTGCCAATCTGGATTGGCACCTACGAAGCCGACGCGATCGCCATGGAACTGCAGGGTGTGGCGGCAACCCGGCCACTTCCCTACGACCTGTTCCGCTCCGCGCTGGCCGAACTCGATGCCAAGGTCCAGCACGTCGTCATCGCCGACCTGACGGACAAAATCTTCTATGCACGCATCGTGCTGGATCACAACGGCCGGTCGGTCGAACTTGACTCCCGTCCGAGCGATGCCATCGCCATCGCGGTCCGCACCGGCGCGCGGATCCTGATCGCCGATTCCATCATGGATGAAGTCGGCGTCTCCATGGATGATGCCGACGGGGACGACATTGACGTGACATCGCTGACCGAAGAGCAGGTTCGCACTCCCCCGCCTCCCGACGAGCGGGTGGGATCGGAAACGCCCCGTATTGAAGACGAGCAACTCGGCGTGTTCCGCGACTTCATTAACTCACTCGATCTGGACGATTTCGACCGTAAACGAACGAATTGACGAACGGCGCTCGCGCCTGCCCACCATAGTTGAAGGACCAATGGACTCAGAAGATCGAATCAAGCAACTGGTCTTGCGCCGCATGGAGCGGTGTATCGTCTGTCATCGGCACTTCGATCCCACCGACATCAGCGTCATCTCGCGTGAACGCGACATGTGGACCATGCTGGTGGCGTGTCCGGAATGCCATGCCCGTAACTACGTGGCAGCGGTGATGAACGATGGCGACCCCGAGGAGGCCCAGCTCGCCCTTCGACGCCTCAGCGAGCGGGCGACAGAGGACCTCAAGGCCAACGATCAGGCGTTTGCCACCGAACCGGTTGAGAACCTGCCTGCAGCAGAGCCAGTGACGGCGTCTGATGTCGTCGACATGTATGAATTCCTGAACGACTTCGACGGAGACTTCAAGGCCCTGTTCCGTAACTCCTGAAGCCGCGCTCGCCAGCTAGGATTGAGTCTCAATCAACCTCGGAGGAAACAGTCGCTGCGGTATAATCACCGCGATATTCGCGATGTTCTCGCACTGCCGCGCGACCGCCTTCTGTTGGCACGGGTGGCAGGGAGGTTCCCCCAAGTGGCCCACGCCGAATCAGCGCACGCTCCCCTTCCCGTGCCCGCACCGTTTACCGGTCGGCAGGAGATCGACCTCGACGTCGTGCGCGAGCTCCTTTCCCACCTGACGTTCAGCGACTACGAAGAGGCGCAGGAGTTGATCCTGTTTGCCCTTCAGGAAGTCAACGAACACTTCGGGTGGGTGTCGCCGGAAGCCGCCGCTGTGGTCGCCGAGCACCTGAACACCACTCCCACGCGCGTTTTCGGGCTTCTCACCTTCTACGCTGATTTCCGCACCGAACCGCGTGGACATCATCACATGCTTATCTGTCACGGCATGGCCTGCTACGTCATGGGTTCGCAGGCCCTCGTGCAGACCATGCGGGATGAATTCGGCATCGAAGACGGTGAAACCACGTCCGACGAGCAGATGAGTGTCCAGGTGGTGAACGGATGCCTGGGTGTCTGTGACCGGGCGCCGGTGGTGAAGATCGACGACGACTACTTTAGCTACGTCACCGCCGAAACCCTCACCGAACTCGTCAACAACGCCATCGCTGGCCGGCAGGCCATGCAGCAGGGAGCGACCCATGGTCACCAGTAGTGATCACCTGACGCGACTGGAGTCACGTGAGGCATACGAACGGTTCCGCGATCAGGCTCGCGCCAACTGGACACGCATGTGGGAAGGCAACGACCTCATCGTCAGCGTGGGCGTGGGAAGCAGTTCCATCGCCAAGGGAGCCCTGAAGGTTCTCGAAGCCTGCCACCAGGATTTGCCCAGCTCCGCCAAAGTCCGCGAAGTCAGTGGCAACGGCGCGTTCTGGATGGAACCGTGGATCGAGGTGAAGCGTCCAGGTGAGCCGCCGATCGTCTATGGAAACGTATCGCCGCAGGATGTTCCCGCGATCGTGGCAGGGCATCGGCAGGACCTTGCCGTCGGAGTGCGCAGTGAGGATGGCTTTGGCGACATCCCGTCGCTGAAGGAACATCCATTCTTCAAGCCACAGGTTCAGCTCATTTCACGAAATGCCGGCGTCATCGAACCCGATTCCATCGAGGATGCGATCGCGCGAGGTGCCTACGACGGCTACTTCAAGGTTCTCTTCGAACTCAGCGCGGAGGAGGCGATCGCCGAAGTCACGGCGGCGAACGTCCGCGGACGCGGTGGCGGTGGATTCCCGGCCGGTATCAAGTGGGAAAGCGGCCGCAAGGCACGAGTCACACCCAAGTTCGTGGTCTGCAACAGCCACGAAGGCGAGCCGAACGTCTACAAGGATCGCCACCTTCACGAGAGCGACCCGCACAGGATTCTCGAAGGCATCCTCATCGCCTGCGTGGTGTGCGGCGCCGAGCGGGGCTACAACTACATTGGTGGTGAGTACCCTCTGGCCATCCGCCGATTCCGCAAGGCAGTTGCCGATGCAGAACGCATCGGCCTCATCGGCAAGAACATTCTTGGCACTGGCAAGAACGTTGCATTCAGGGTCCGCACTGGTGGCGGCGCCTATGTCTGCGGTGAAGCCTCGGCGCTGATGTACTCGGTGATGGGCGTCCGTGGCCAGCCTCGAACGAAGCCACCTCGATCGGTCGAAGAAGGCCTTTGGAAGCGCCCGACGGTCGCGAACAATACCGAAACGCTTGCCAACATCCCGGACATCATCGTCAACGGTGGTGAGTGGTACGCGAAGTACGGCACTGAAGGGTCCAAGGGCACCAAGCTCATGACGGTGCAGGGGCCGCTGAAGCGACATGGCGTCGTTGAAGTCGAGATGGGCGCATTCACCTTGCGCCGCCTGTTCGACGAGGTCTACGGTGGCATGGCCGATGGTCGCGTCTTCAAGGGTGTGCAAACCGGTGGAGTTTCCGCCGGACCGCTCAAAGACGAGCACCTCGATATTCCAGTAGACTTCGACTCCCTTGGCGACGTGGGTGGCATGCTTGGCTCAGGTGGATGGGTCATCTTCGACGAAAGCGTGAATGTCGTCGACTTCGCCCGCTACCTGACTGCCTTCAACCGTTACGAGTCGTGCTCGAAGTGCGTGCCATGCCGACTGGGGAATCCAGCCCTGGTTGAGATCCTGGACCGCATTCGGTTCGGACGCGGTTCAATGGATGACCTGGCGTTGATCCAGCGCACAAGCAAGCACGTGATTGAATTGTCGCTCTGTGGACTCGGTCAGGTCGCTCCGGTTCCGCTGCTGGGCATGATCGAGCAATACCCGGACGACTTCGCATACGCAGTCCAGCACGGCACTACCCCTACATTGCCGGCGGACCTGGCTCCCGTGGCGGCCGCTGCCGACTGACCTTGGCCATAACCAGCAAAATGTCGGAACCAGAGCCATGCCGCCAGGATAGTCCTGGCGGCATGGCTCTTTGACGATCGCAGCTGGTCCGTACCTACAAAAGCGAGACCTCCTGGCCAATGCCCTGCTTTTCCGCCGCTTCATAGGCCGCCCGTGCAGTGACAAGATCCTGCACTGCGTTGCCCACACTCTTGAAGAACGTCACCTC
>JAEZJB010000204.1 GCA_023415845.1 Chloroflexota bacterium
CAGTCGCAACGCCGACCTGCCTCGACCAACGAGCCGCCGGTGCAGGAGGCACAGTTCGTCGATGTGCCGCTGGTCCGTCCCCAGACTGGCCAGCAGCCAACCGACATCGAAGCCGAGCTGGAAGCGCTGAAGCGGGCTCAGGAGCGTGACTCCTGACGCTCATCCTCATTTTGATTGCAACCTGTTTCGTCATCGGTGCCCTGCTGGGGTTTATCGGTGCCGGGGGCGCTGGCGTGATGGTCTCGGTCCTGACCATTGCGTTCGGTCTCCCCATCCATCAGGCAGTTGGCACTGCGCTTGCTTCAATGGTGGTCGTCTCGGTTTTCGGCACGATTTCCCATTACCGCGAGGGCAACATCAACTTCGCTGCCGGCATCACGGTCGGTGTCTTTGGCATGTTCGGCGCCATTCTCGGTGCGGATCTGGGCCAGAACATTCCCGAACACGTCCTGCAGACCATGGCTGGCCTCGCCCTCTGGTTCCTGGCATTTCTCGTCTGGCTCCGTACGCGGCTGGCCCCGCGGATGGCGGCCGACATTGCGGGTTCAGAGCCACCGGCGACGCCGGTGATGATCGCACGAGGCGGTGCGCTTGGCGTCGTGGGTGGCATCGCCTCGGCATTCTTCGGCGTCGGTATGGCGCCTTTTATTCAGTTGGGCATGCTCACGGTCTTCAAGCTGTCGCTGGTTCGCACCATCGGCACTACCATGCTGGCCCTGATCTTCATCGCCTCGAGCGGCAGCATCGCGCTCGCCCGGCACGGCGATGTCTCCGTCGAGCATCTTGTCGGGGCCACCATTGGGATGATGGTGGGGTCCTACGTCGGGGCCAAGCTGACGCGGCGGGCGCCCGTCGCCGTCCTGCGCGTGGCGATCGTCGCGACCCCGTTTCTCGCCGGCACCCTCCTGATCGTTGGATGACAGCCACCATCTCGCGCAAACCCGGTCGATCGCTCAGGTCGGCCCGGTAAGGTTTGCCGATGTTTCGTACACTGAACCCGGAGCGACCGCTGAATGCAGCGGTCGACCGCAGCACACGTTGGCATGGAGGAATGTCGCAACATGGCCGTTGAATTCACCCGCGAAGACGTCTTCACGGGGCTGAAGAATGTCTACGATCCGGAAATCGGGATCAATATTGTCGACCTCGGGCTCGTCTACGATGCCGACATTGCCGAGAACGGTGATGTGCTCGTGACGATGACACTGACCTCGATCGGCTGCCCACTGGGACCAGTCATCGTTCAGGAAGTCAACAATGCCCTCAAGGACCTGCCCGAGATTGGCGAAACCGACGTCAAGCTCGTCTGGAGCCCGCCCTGGTCGCCGGATCTGATGAGCGAAGACGCCAAGGACGAACTCGGAATCTGGTAACCAGCGCCATGATCGCCTCATGGGGAGGGCGGGTGGCGCGGTGATTCGGCCCCAGACCTTTATTGTCATCCTGATTGTCCTGATGGTGATCGAGCGTGGCACGGCGATGAGTGACCCTCAGGGCACCGTCGCCGCCACGCCGGAGCCCCAGGCTACCCTGTCGTTGCCCGACCTGGCCTTCACGTCGCCGTCTCCTGAGGATGAGCCCTCACCCGCCACCGTCGCCTCGCCGACGGTCATTCCCTCACCCACGATCCAGCCGACGCACACGCCGACTCCCGAGCCGTCACCGACGCCCACGGTGACGCCGCAGCCCAGCCCCACGCTGGAGCCAACGCCGACTGAGCGCCCCTCGCCACCTGCCAACACGGCGGATTACTCCGTCATCATCCAGCGCGGAGATTCTGGCCGCCAGGAGGTGGCATTCACCTTCGATGCGGGAGAGGGCCGGGGATACACCGAGGACATGCTCGATCTCCTTCAGGAATATGGAGCGGTCGCGACGTTCGGTGTTACCGGCTTGTGGGCCCAGCAGAATCCTGACCTGATCCAGCGGATCCTCGACGAAGGTCACCAGCTCATCAACCATTCCTGGGACCACTCGTCGTTCACGGGCTATTCCACCGATGCCGAGCCGCTCGACTCCGCTGCCCGTCAGTGGCAGCTTGACGCAACCGAGCAGCAGATTGAGGCCGAGACCGGTGGCTACCAGTCGAAGCCGTATTTCCGCTTTCCCTACGGCGATTACGACCGTGAAGCCCTCGACCAGCTCAAGGCGCTCGGCTATGACTTCACCATCTGGTGGAGCTGCGACACCCTCGCCTGGAATGGTGATCCACCGGACGCGATCGTTGAGCGGTGTGGCGTTACCTCGCCCTACGGCGGTCCGGGCGCCATCCTCCTTCTCCACGTGTCCGAGGATGGCGATCTTGCGGCCCTCGAACCGTTGCTTGCTGATTACCAGGCTGCTGGCTACCGCTTCGTTTCCGTCGAACAGTTGATCCAACCCTGACCAATCTGCTGGCTAGCTTCCCTGGCAGGGGCATGATGCTCGTCGTAGGTGAATCGAACCGGGTCAGCGGGTATTCAATGGTATTGCTTTTTTCGTGAATCTCCTGGGGCACTGGAAGTGACGCAAGTTATTTCCTCCGGTGAGGCACGGGGGCATCTCGCCGAACCTCCGGTACTGTCCGAACGACGAATTTGCGCAGCGGTGGCGGGATTTGCGCCTCTCGATGCGTACGTAGAAGTAGGCACCACTCATGATGCGAGCCAGTGTGCCCGGTTCTTGAATGGACACGCTCTCCTCCTTGCATTAAGGCATGCAAACTCCGCAAGAACTCGGCCTGCTAAACCCTGCTAAATCAACCAAATTGGGCCCGTCGGGGAGTTTATGAGTTTTTGAGTTCGTGCAGAGCGATGTCAATGCGCTGTAGGCAAACGGAGGCACGATCATCTAGTCAAAGGAGGTGAGCTTCTCCAGTGATCACGCGATGACGAGCGAGGAACGACCGAATCGCTCCCACGACTTCCTGGGGAAACTGCCGATGGAGGCTATGGGTGCCGTCAGGAATCACCATAACTTCGGCGTTCGGCAATCGCGTCACGAGGGCATCGGCATCCGCCGGGTGCACCAGGCTTCCGCATCGTGGATCTCCGCGAATCAGCAAAACTGGTGCCTCAATCTGCTCGAGTTCGGCAATGCGATCGACGCCGTGGTGATGCATCGAGTCGTCCTTCAGTTCCCAGAACACGCCAGGTGCCGTGCTTGTCATGATTTCCGCTCGGCGCCGCGCGCGGTCTGCCGTCCATTCCGGATTGTTCTGCAGATAGTGGGCGGCAAGGTCATCGACCGGCATGGCGTTTTGGGCGATCCACGCATCGAACGCGGGGCGGAATTCTTCGCCGCTGCGGAGTGGCGAATCGATCGCAACAACGGCAGCAGCCTGATGGGAATGGCGCGCTGCCCACCACAGGGCAACGATCCCGCCCAGGGAGTGGCCAATCAGGATCGGATTGCTGATCTCGAGCGCCGGCAGCAGCCGATCAAGATCGTCGATGTAGTTGTCGTACAGATACCCGGAGTCAGGATGAGCGGACTGCCCGTGTCCCCGCAGGTCGATGGCGTACGGTTCGAGAAAATCTGCCAGCAAGGGCGACAGGTCGTTCCAACCGGTTCCGGAGGAGCCGATGCCATGAATCAGGAGTGCTGGCGGACCATTACCATCCCAGCGCGAAACGTGCAACTGGTGATCGTCCGTCCCAATGTGCATCACCGCTGGAAATGAATGAATCGGCGGTGTTTTCGCGGTAGAATTATCGTTGTTGTGCACGCCGTGCAACTTTCCACTTGCGAGGCGAATCCCCCCTTTGAGGACACCTGCGGAAAGTAGATCACATTGGCGTGCTCTCTGGTCGCGTGATTACTGGCCGGGCGCACCGGTCTTCGTTCGCATCAACCATCGAATCGAATTCGGTGGTAGAGGAGCCTTCCCTGATGAAGCGCATGGATCGACGGAAATTTATGCTGGTCGCCGCCGCCGGCGGTACCAGCGCAGTGCTGGTCGCCTGTGGTAACGATCCCGACGATGTTGATCTGAACCCCACGGTCATCCCGGTCGATGGAGCTCCCCCAACGCTGGCGCCAATGGCGACGCCAGGTGGTGGGCAGACCGGCGACAGTGGTAGCGAGGACAGCAACCAGGACACCAGCGGTGGTGGATCCGAAGGCGTTGTGACGCTCGAAGCGCAGGACCCGTTCAACTGGAGCACCAAGGAACTCGAAGCCGCTCCTGGCCAGACCATTCAGGTCACCAACGTGGGCGTGATGGAGCACGATTTCGTCATCGACGAACTCGGCATCTCCGAGGCCCTGCATCCCGGCGAGCCGGTCGATGTCGTGCTGCCCGATGACCTTACGGTCGGCGACACCTACACCTACTACTGCTCCATCCCCGGTCACCGCGAAAACGGCATGGAAGGCACCCTGACCATCGTCGAGCCGACCGTTGCCGAGGATGCAGCCGAGGTCGCCGAGGGTGACGATGCGGTTGCCACAAACCCTGGCGGCCCCGTCCTTCTCGAGGCGCAGGACCCGTTCAACTGGAGCACCAAGGAACTTGAGGCGGCTCCAGGGGCCACGATCGAAGTCACCAATACTGGTGTGATGGAGCACGACTTCGTCATCGATGAACTCGGCATCTCCGAAGTGCTGCACTCGGGCGAGCCGGTTGAGGTCGTCCTTCCTGACGACCTTACGGTGGGTGACACCTACACCTATTACTGCTCGATTCCCGGCCACCGCGAGAATGGCATGGAAGGCACGTTGACCATCGTCGACGCTGCTCCTTCCGCTGAGGAGGAGGCTGCCTCGCCATCTGCAGAGGGTGAAAGCTCCGACGAGGCGTCGCCAGAGTCGGAGGGCACTCCGGCCGAGGAAGACATCGTGGCAGTGCCGGAAGAAGCGCTGGCCATGATGGAAGATCCGTCCGTCGTCGCCCTCGAAGCCACTGATCCCTACAACTGGAGCAAGCGTGAGCTCAGTGCTGCGCCTGGCCAGATCATCCGTGCGCTCAATCGTGGCGTCCTCGAACACGACTTTGTGATCGACGAATACGATATTTCCCAGATCCTGCCGTTCGGCGAGCCGATTGATATCCAGGTTCCGTCCGACGCCGAGGTCGGTTCGACGGTTGAGTACTATTGCTCAATCCCTGGCCACCGCGAGCGTGGCATGGTGGGCGTGCTCACGATCGTCGAGGGCAATGGTGGTGGTGCCACGCCGGCCGCGTCGCCGGCGGCTTCACCGGCTGCCTCCGCACCGTCGGTAAGTGCTGCCAGCACGTCAGTGGATGTGGCCACCGTCGACCTGGCGTTCGAGCCGAAGGAGTTCACCATCCCGGCCAACACCGACGTCACCATCACCATCACCAACAAGGGTGCTCTCCAGCACGACTTCGCGGTCGACGACCTCGGTGTGCAGTCCGACCTGATCAACTCCGGCGATCAGACGACGGTCACCGTCAATGCCGCTCCCGGCACCTACGAGTTCCACTGCACGGTCACGGGCCACGCCCAGGCCGGCATGGTGGGTACGCTCACCGTCGAGTAAATCCCAACTCGTCCTCCTGACGACCGTTGGTTGCGAGGCGTCGATCCTGTAAGGATCGGCGCCTCGACGCATCTTCAGCAATGAGCAGGCAGGGTGGCTGGTCAGGTCACCGGCGACGAAAATGGTGACCTGCGGTACAAAGGGAGTCAGACGACACGGACTGGTTTCTCCAAGAGGCCAATCGCAGAAAAGAGGGTACCCACAGCATGGCCGAGCGCGAGTTCACCTCAGTCGACGAATTGCTTCGGAAGGCAGACGGCATCGTTCGCATCGAAGATGATGGCGTTGAAATCCTCGACCACGCGGCACTTCGCGGCCACTTCATCGATCGGTTGGTGTGGTCGGCGGTCTTTGGCAACGATGAGCTGAAGACCCAGTCGCACTGGCTGATCCGCCACTTGGCATCAGCCGCTGGTGCCTGGACTGCCTCCATCGAAGGCCTCTACCGGGCCGCCGGGCGCGGTGAATACGAGCACGCGACCACGCCGGCGATCAATATCCGTGTGATGGCCTACGATGTTGCCCGCACCGTGTTCCAGGCCGCCGAGCAAACCGGCACGAAGCAGATGATCTTCGAGTTGGCTCGTTCGGAAATGGGCTACACCCACCAACGTCCGTCCGAATATGCCTCGGTGGTCCTCGCCGCGGCGATCCGAGAGGGATGGCAGGGACCGGTCTTTATCCAGGGTGACCACTTCCAGACGAGTCTCAAGTCGTGGGGCCAGAACTCCGCGGCCGAAACGGAGGCCGTCCGCAATCTCGCCGTTGAAGCCATCCAGGCAGGGTTCGGCAACATCGACATCGACACCTCCACCCTCGTGGACCTGTCGCAGCCGACCCTTCGCGAGCAGCAGCGCACCAACTACGTGCAGACCGCGGGTCTGACGGCTGCCATCCGGGCAGCACAACCACAGGGTGTCACCATTTCGGTCGGTGGCGAGATCGGTGAAGTCGGAACCACCAACAGCACCGTCGAAGACCTCGATGCTTTTATGGAGGGCTACCTCACGGAGTTGGCCCGTCTTGAGCAGGAGTCGGGTCAGAAGCTGACTGGTATCAGCAAGATCAGCGTCCAGACCGGAACCAGCCATGGCGGAATCGTGCTGCCGGACGGCTCCATCCAGGACGTCTCCGTTGACTTCGACACGCTGGAACTCCTGTCGCGCGTCGCCCGCGAGAAGTACGGGTTGGGTGGTGCGGTCCAGCATGGAGCATCCACTCTGCCCGAGAGCGCGTTCGACCGCTTTGCCACCGCAAACGCAGTCGAAGTCCACCTGGCGACCGCGTTTCAGAATGCTGTTTTCGACTCTCCGTATTTCCCGGAAGAACTCACCACCACCATTCACGCCTATCTGGATGCCAATCATGCCGACGAGCGGTCCGATGGCGATACGGATGCGCAGTTCTACTACACCACCCGCAAGCGGGCAATTGGTCCTTTCAAACGTGAGCTATGGACCATCGACGACGATCGAAAGCTCGGGATCCTCGAGCACCTGCGAGCAAGGTTTGCCCTGATCATGAACGAACTTGGCGTCGCTGGCAGGGGTGAACTGGTCGACAAATACGTCGACCATTCCCCGATGCCGGTAGTCATTCCAGACGGGACCGTTCCGCTAACCAGTGTCGACCTTGGCGATGAGGGAGAGTGAGGGATCAGGGGCGCTTGCGTAGGGTGATCGTTATCCTGGTGGAAAGTGGGCCGAGTCGTTCCAGGCGATGGAAATCCTCGCGATCTTCTCGCCACGACCGGACCCGCTCCTCAACCTCTGTAGTGCCCCTCACCATTCCGCCCCAGGCCAGTGCGCCGAGTTGAGCCAGTTCCAGGAGCGGATTACCCTCGCGTCGCTCGCCGACCATATCGAATCCGAGCCGGTCGGCGAGTGCGCGAAGCTCTGCCGGTCGATAGTGCCGGTGCCAGCCTTTCAGCCTGGTTTCCTGAAGTTGCGGCCCCAGGCCGGAAATGTCCTGGGCATAGCGGTAAAGGTTCAATGCGTCCAGCCAGGCGGTCGGCCCTTCGAGCGGCACCCGCACGAGAGCAGTCCCGCCCGGTTCGAGGGCGGCGCCCAGCGCTGAGATCCAGGCTTCTTCGTCGAGAACGGCTTCCAGTACATCGAGCGCAACCAGATGGTTGATCGAGCCAGGTGTCACAGGGAGGGTGGGATTCGGCTCCCGCGCAGGGATGGAACCGAGTTCAACGGCACCTGAGTCGACGATGTGGAGAACGTCGATGTGTGTTTCAGGTCCCTTGGTAATAGTTCGTAGCGCAAGCGTGGATGGAGGTGATGGCGTCGATGACATGAATACTCCGAACGAGGACGTCGTCCCATTACCTCGTATACTCCCATGAAGGCAAGCGCCTCGCCCACCTGCAATTCGGGACGGAATCATGGAGACCGTATCGCTCCACCCAATTGAAGAGGACATCGTCCGCGAGTTTGTCGCGAGTGCGTCAAGCGACCTTCTTGGCCGAGCTGCCGCAGGCAGTGTTCGGGCTGCGAACCAGCTAACATTCGGCCTGGCTGCCCAGTTGGCACAATCCAGAGCCTCGTTTGCCGCTCGGCCATTCGGATTCTCCTTCTGGGAGGCTCAGGTCGATCGCTCGCTCGGCATGCTGCTCCGGCCCCCAGCTCGCCTGTTTCAGGATGCAGGCATGGATCGGCGAGCCGCGCATGCCATGCCGATCCGGCTGGAGCCTCAGGCGGGAACCATGGGTGGGGCCTGGCTTCCGGCCCGACTGGTGCCGAAGGCTCTCGACCTGCTGGACGCCCACCTCGAGCGTTCGGCCAAACGCCTGGTTGAGGCAGAGCTGGATCCGATGCTCGCGTTGGAGCTGCTCCACACTGCGTTGACCTATGCGCGGGACGAGGGGGTTGGCCTCATGGAGGTTCAGGATCTGATCGTCATGGGGGCACCAGCACCAGCGATGCCTGTCTATTGGCCCGATCCGGCACGTTTACCCGATGATCTTCACGCCCGTGTCGTACAGGCGATGACTCCTCCGAAAAAGCCGGGGCTCCTGGATCGGTTGCGTCGTCGCCCCAATGCTGTCAGTAACGGCCAATCGCCAAACGGCCATTATTCCGACGTCACCGCTGTGGAGCGACATGAGCAGTAGTTTCCAGCCCGCCGAACTCTCGCCGCAAGCAGTGGGTGACTCGGAACGGCAGCGGATCGACTACGTGGCGCACGGCCTGCGCATCCGGATCGAAACCTCCGATCCGGAATTGATTGGATTGATCCGGGAAGAGCTTCCACCAGGTCTCT
>JAEZJB010000039.1 GCA_023415845.1 Chloroflexota bacterium
TCGGTCTCGACGAATACCGAGCCGCCATAAAAGTTGATCTGGCTCACGCCGTCGTAGTTGGCATTGAAGCCATCCTCAACCGCTCGCACGTGGATATCGCCAGACTCAATGGTGATATCCGTCGTACTGGAGACCCCTTCGTTGTTGTTCCCCTCTACCTCCAGCGAACCTTCACCATTGATCACCAGCGGAGCCGCGCTGTACAGCGCCGCATCCTGCTCACTGGTCCCGCCATCGGCCAGGAAGTTCTCGGTTCCAGCCGCCAAGGTCACCGTCGCCGCTCCCGCCTCGGCGATGTACACCGCCGGCCCTGACGAATTGGCGATATCCACGCCGTTCAGCACCAGCGTCACGTCGTCACCGGGCGCCTGTACGGTGACTATGCCGTCGGACACACCGCCCGTTAGCGCATACGTCCCACCCGCCGTGATCGTCACATTCGACCCACTGACCTCAACACCGTCACCCTGCACCTCGACACGCTCACCCAGCAGGATCGTCGTATCGGCCGATACCGCTTCCGGCGTCGCCTGGGCGGCCACCGTTGCCGGTGCCAACACCCCTCCCATCAGCAGCGCCGCCATCAACCACACCCGCACCGTAAGAAGCCATGTGGTAATCATCAGGCCCACCCGCTTTCTCGCGCCGGCCCACCCCGAACAAGGGGCGCACCGCTTGGCTCATCGGCCACGGACGACGAATCTCAGGTGCTGGTGTGGCCAACGTGCAGCCACCCTAGCACCGGGCGCGAGATCCAGCGCGATCCTGTGCTCCCGGCTTTCCCCGCACCTGATCGAAAAGTTGGCAATCACCCGGGTGCTATCTCGCCACATGCGTCGTTCGCCAGGCGCAGGGCCGTCCAGGTGCCGCCAATCGCTCGTGCGCCAGTCCGCCCTCTGTGGAAAGCCGCAAAATCAGTCCGTCTGCGCGCTGGGTCGTGGTATCCTGCCGCCAATTCACCCGGCCCGGCGGTCCAACTACAGCAGGAAAAGCCACATGAGTGACGACAAGACCCACGCAATTCGCCAATCCATCGGCAAGGTCGTCTACTGGAATACCCAGAACGACAACGAAGGCAAGGCCGACATCGAATCCATTGCCCGCGAGCACAACGTCTCCGAAGACCAGGTGCGCGACCAGATGGAGTTCCTCCGCAGCCAGAATCTGATTCGTGGTCCCCTCGCCAACGAGGGCCTGCAGGTTCGCGAGGTGCCCGGTCATATGCTCGCCCATCACACCCTCACCGAGGACGGCCTCGCCTGGGCCGATGCTGGTTACCCCGTCCTCTAGGCCATGACCGCAGAGTTGCAACGCTGGCTGGCCGAATCTGGTATCGCCACGGACTTCCGCCTCACCGAACTGCAACGCGGCCTTGGCGCCAACGAAATCTGGAAACTCGAGACAGGCGCCAACGAACCACTCGTTGTGCGCCTGTTCGCGCCCGGACACCAGGCAGCAGCCAACCGTGAGGCCGCGGCGATGCAGGCTGCCCATGCCGCAGGAGTTCCCGCGCCAGAGGTCATATCTCAAGGCAGCATGGCCACGCGACCGGTGCTGGTCACGACCTTCGCTCCTGGAGAACTCGCCGCCGACGCTCTTCTCGCGAATCCCGCCATCGCCACCGAACTCGGAGTCGCCTTCGGCCAGACAATGGCTCGTCTCCACCAGGTGACCGCCCCCGACCTTGGTCGAACACCCGGCGCCTGGATCGAGCTGGGTGGCGACGCCATCGCACCGCTACGCCCGCTCCTGACGACAATCCCCGACCAGGATCGTCTGCTCCATCTCGACTTCCACCCTCGCAATGTCCTGGTTCATGGCTCGGAAGTTTCTGGTGTGATCGACTGGGAGAATGCCCATGCTGGCCCGCCCCACGCCGACCTCGCCCGGACTACCGCCATCCTGCGCGTCATGGAAATGGCCAGCCTCATCCCCCCTGCCGCTATCTCCGTGCTTCGAACCTTTACTTCCAGTCTCACCGAATCGCATGACGCGATCGTCGGCCCCGCACCCTTCACAGGAGCCCTCTCAGCCTGGGGACTGGCCATGACCGCCCGCGATCTGGCGAACCAGGTGGGCAAACCGGGCAGCCCCTTCACCTCCGACCTGGTCTCCCGCCTGGAATCCGAACGCGACGCCGCCATCACCACCGCGCTCAATCTTGCCTGAACAGCCAGCGACACCAAACGCGCCCAGAACGAATATCGGCGCACGGGTCGGCATACCCTCGTGCAATCCGCCCTCCCCTCCCCCTACTATTCACGTGCACCCAGCGTGGGCGTAGCGGCGTCGATTGTGAGCAAGGTGAAGCATGGAACTGTTGAGCGGTGATGCCTCGTGGTTCAAGGATGCGGTGATCTACCAGATCCCGATGAAGTCGTTCTACGACTCCAATGGCGATGGCTTCGGTGACATCCGGGGCGTCATCGAAAAGCTGGACTACCTTCGGGATCTCGGCGTCGTCTGCCTCTGGATCATGCCAATGTATCCGTCACCAGGTCGTGACGACGGCTACGATATCTCCGACTTCCTCTCCATCGACCCTCAATACGGCACCGTCGACGACTTTGCGGACCTGCTTTCCCAGGCCCACATGCGTGGCATCCGCGTTATCGCCGACCTCATCTTCAACCATTCCTCCGACCAGCACCCCTGGTTCCAGGCCGCTCGCGCCGACCGCAACTCCCCGTATCGCGACTACTACGTCTGGAGCGACGATCCGGAAAAGTACGCTGGCGTCCGCATCATCTTCACCGACACCGAAGCATCCAACTGGACCTTCGATCCGGTCGCCGGTCAGTATTTCTGGCACCGCTTCTTCAGCCACCAGCCAGATCTTAATTACGACAACGAAGCGCTGCAGCTCGAAATGCTCGACATCATGCGCTTCTGGATGAACCTCGGGCTCGACGGGTTCCGCTGCGACGCCGTGCCCTACCTCTTCGAGCGCGAAGGCACGATCTGCGAAAACCTCCCGGAAACCCACGGGTTCCTCCGCCGCGCCCGCGCGATGATGGACACCGAATTCCCCGGTGCCATCATGCTGGCTGAGGCCAACCAGTGGCCGAGTGACGTGGTCGAATACTTCGGCACCGAGCAGGAACCGGAATTCCACATGGCCTTCCACTTCCCGCTTATGCCTCGCATGTTCATGGCCATGCGCCGCGAATCCCGCACCCCTATCGTCGAAATCATGGAGTCCACACCCGCCATCAGCGACACCAATCAGTGGGCCATCTTCCTCCGCAACCACGACGAACTCACCCTGGAAATGGTCACCGACGCCGAGCGTGACTACATGTACTACGAGTACGCGAAAGACCCTCGCATGCGGATCAATGTCGGTATTCGACGCCGCCTCGCGCCTCTGCTGGACAACGGACGTCGCCAGATCGAACTGATGAACTCGCTGCTCTTCTCGATGCCTGGCACGCCCACCATCTACTACGGCGACGAGATCGGCATGGGCGACAACATCTATCTCGGTGATCGCAATGGTGTCCGCACGCCGATGCAGTGGTCGGGCGACCGCAATGCCGGCTTTAGCCGCGCCGATCCTGCTCGCCTCTATTTCCCCGTCATCATGGATCCCGTCTACGGGTACCAGGCGGTCAACGTCGAGGCCCAGCAGCGCACCCCCACCTCCCTCCTCAACTGGATGCGGATGATGATAAATGTCCGCCGTCGGTACAAGTCCCTCGGCCGGGGAACGTTGCGCTTCCTCTATCCCGAGAACCAGAAAGTCCTCGCCTACCTCCGCGAATGGGAAGGCGAGATCATCCTCTGTGTCGCCAACCTGAGCCGGTTCGTTCAGGCTGCCGAAATCGACCTTAGCGAGTTCGATGGCTACACCCCGGTCGAGCTGATCGGCGACGGTCCGTTCCCGCAGATCGGAACCCTGCCGTACTTCGTCACCCTCGGTCCGCACGGCTTTTACTGGTTCCGCCTCGAACGGCCCGTCGATGAAGGTCACGCCTGACCCGAATCGAAAGACCACACCCGAAGGACGGACGGGTCGCGACATCCACGACCTGTCCGTCTGCTTGACAGGCTGCAAACGTTGGGCGAGAAAAAGGCAGAGCGTTGGTTCCAACTGGGCGACATGAGTTCCTGCGCCTAACTCACAGGCGAAGAAAGGATCGAATCCAGTGACATCCTCTTTCGATCTCACCATCCGTCGGCTGATCGACGCCCCACGTGAACGTGTCTGGCGTGCCTGGACCGATCCAGCCGACCTCAAGCAGTGGTGGAGCCCGGTACTCGAAGCAGACGTCCGTGCCGGCGGTGCCTGGAAAGCAGAAGTAGTTTCACCCGATGGCACAAAGTCGTGGTCACACGGCACCTACCTCACGGTCGATCCCACCAAACAGGTCTCCTACACCTTCGAATGGGACGCCACCGACATCGCTCCCACCACCGTCACCATCTCCCTCGCCGACAACGGTGAGTCCTGCGAGATGACCGTCCATCAAACCGGTTTCGCTACCGAAGTCGATCGCGATGGTCACATTCCGGGCTGGAACACCGCCTTTGACGAACTCGAGCGATTCCTGGCCACAAAGTGAGTTCGACGCGTCGTCAATGCCTCCGTTTCCCCTGACGCATTGACGACTGTGGAAATCGGTCCGATCATCCCCCGCACAACCATCAGGCCAAACTGCGGGGGATCACTCGTGCCATGAAGATCACCGACATCAGGACGTTCGTCGTCTGGTCGCCAGAGCGCGGCCGCAACTTCACCTTCGTCAAGATGTACACGGACGAGGGGCTCACCGGACTCGGCGAGGCCGGAATCACCTGGAAGGAAGGTGCGATCAAGGGGCTGATCGATCAATGGACGCCCAACCTGATCGGCATGGATCCCAGTCGCATTGAGCACATCTGGCAGTTGCTCTGGCGTGGCCAGTTCTTCCGCGGCGGCCACGTCCACGCTGCCGCGCTCGCTGCCATCGATATCGCGCTCTGGGATCTCCGGGGCAAGACGCTCGGTGTGCCGGTCTACGACCTGCTCGGCGGAAAGACCCGAGACTACGCACGTTGCTACTGCCATGTGCAGCAACGTGGCACGGCATACGACGGCATTGAGGGCATGGTCAACCTGGCGAAAGAGCGCGTAGCCGAGGGTTGGGAGTTCGTTCGCTTTGGCGCAGGCGAGGGCAGTGGCTCCGAGCGGGAAGGCATTTATGAGCAAACCCGCGCCCTGAACTGGACCGTCGACGCCTTCGCGGCATTGCGCGAAGCCCTGGGGCCAGACATCGAGATCGCCGTCGACTTCCATCAGCGGACGACGCCAGCCTACGCTATCCAGCTGGCGCGGGCCCTTGAGCCGATGCGCCCCTTCTTCATCGAAGATCCTCTCCGCGGCGAAAACACTGCCGAGTTCAAATACCTGCGCCAGCATATCTCCGTGCCAATCGCTACTGGCGAACAACTCTCGGCGAAATGGGACTGGCAGGCGCTGATCGAGCAGGACCTGATGGACTATTGCCGGATTGATCTCTGCATCTGCGGCGGCATCACCGAGTCCCGCAAGGTCGCCGGCTGGTGCGAAACCCATTACATCGAACAGGCACCCCACAATCCGCTCGGACCGGTCTCGACGGCAGCCTGCCTCCACTTCGACCTGTCGACGCCGCTCTTCGCCGTGCAGGAGCTTGTTTGGCGTCCGGATGTGATTCCCGAGATCGTGAAAACCGACATGCGGCTGGAAGGCGGCAAGCTCTACAGCGGCGGGACACCCGGTCTGGGCGTCGAGCTGAACGAGGAGGCTGCCGTGGCCAGCCCGTTCCAGCCTGGTCCATGGCAATTGCTGACTCGCGAGGACGGCTCGATCACCGACTGGTGAGAGGCCTCACCAGCACATCCGGCCTGCCTTGATCGAGGCGGGCCGGATGCATCCCGGATGTCTGTCTAGCCTCCGACGCTCGTCACGCCTTCTATCGCCCAGACTAGCGAAGGTTTGGAAAGCGGAAGGCGATGTAACCAATGCACACCAGGGCCATGGCGCAGGCAAGTGCCATGGCACCGGGAGCACCAATCGCCTCCGCCAGCGCCCCAACGGCCAACTGCCCGAATGGCATCACTCCCCAGGTCAACAGGGAAACGGACATGACACGCCCGCGCACGCTGTCGTCGACGTTGAGTTGCACCAGCGTCTGGTTGATCGCCAGGAAGACGGCACTCATCCATCCGGCAATCAGCAGCAATGGCACTGCCAGCCACACTGAGGGCGAGAAGCCGAACAGCGCTACTGAGATCGAGAAGCCCACCGCCGTAATCACCTGACTACCTCGCCGGCTCATCAGGTGACCAGATCGGGCAACCGAAAGCGACCCGAACACTGTCCCCATCCCGGCAGCAGCCAGCAGGATGCCGAGACCGGTCGCCCCCATGTCGAAGACATCCTTGGCGAACACCGGCATCAGGTTCAGGTACGGCATCACCAGCACCGTGGGAGCGAGTGCCAGCACGCAGAGTGACAACAGCACGGGATTGGCGGCCACCACCTTGAACCCAAAGGCGAGTTGCGACCAGCGGCTTCCGGCAACGGTCTCCTCTTTCCGGGCTGGACGTCCTCCCGGCAATCCCCAGATCCCCAGCAGGGCGAGCGCCTGGAACAGCGCTGCCAACACAAAGGTCCCCGTCACCCCTGTCAGGGCGATCAGTACGCCTGCCAGCGATGGTCCTACCACCCGGGTGGCATTCTGGGCCGTGCTCATCAGCGCGACGGCATTGGCCATATGGTGCCGCTCGACCAGCGACGGCACGATCGCCGTGCGCACCGGGAAGATGAAACTCATGATCGCGCCATTGACGGTGACCAGCACCAGCAACGACCACGGCTGGATGGTCCCTGTCGCCACCATCACGGCAAAGATGGTGGATACCACCGCCACGCCCGCCTGGGCCATCATCAGGACGTTCCGACGACTGTATCGGTCGATCACCAGGCCGGCGGGGACCGACAACAGCAACATGGGAACGCCGCCAGCGAACCCTGCCAGTCCCACGAACAGCGGGGAGTTGATCAACTCCAGGGCTAACCAGCCGATCGAAACCTGGTACATCCAGAACCCGGAACTGCTGGACAATGTCCCAATCATGAGGATCCGGAACAACGGATAGACCTGCATTGAATGGAACATGCCAACGGTATCCGCTGGTTCCCCAACTGGCCGCGCAGACTCCTGCCGGCGATTCCTGCCCCGTATCACCTGTCCTCCGTATTCCTGGCTCCCAGGCCAACCGCGACAGGGTAGCATCATCCGGCCCGGCCGGGAATGCGGATCGATTCCCCTCCCCCAACCGGTGGCCTCGATGAGTGTGCGCGACTCGGACAAAACAGGTCGCCCCTCAGGGGGCAGTCATTACGAGACTCGCGTTAATGCCGCCAAACCCGAATGCATTGCAGAGCAGGGTTGAGACCTGCGCATCGCGCCCTGCTGGCGGAATCACATCGAGGTCACAGGCGGGATCCTGCTCCAGCATATTCGCCGTGCCTGGAAGATGCCCACGTTCCAGGGCAAGGGCGCAGATGGCCGTCTCCATCGCGCCAGTCGCACCGAGCGCATGCCCATGCAACCCCTTGGTGCCACTGACCGGGATTCGCTCGGCATGCTCGTCACCCAGTGCGATTCGAATGGCTCGGCACTCGGTTGAATCGTTGAGCACGGTCGATGATCCGTGCGCATTGACGTAGTCGATTGCCTCCGGTGCAAGACCGGCACTCCTGATTGCGGCGGTCATGGCGCCAGCCGCGTGAAGACCCTCCGGATGGGGCGCCGTCATGTGATGAGCATCCATCGTGGTGCCATACCCCGCGATTTCGGCATAGATGTGGGCCCCCCGCGCTTCCGCATGCTCGACCGATTCGAGCAGCAGCACGCAGGCACCTTCGGCGATCACAAACCCATCGCGCCCCTTGTCGAATGGGCGGCTGGCCGTCGCAGGTTCGTCGTTGCGGGTGCTCAGGACGCGAATCATGGTGAACGCCCCGAACGTCAGCGGTGCCAGGGGTGCCTCGGCACCACCGGCCAGCATCATCGGCACCTGCCCGCTGGCAATCAGACGAGTCGCCTCGCCAATCGCGATCACTCCAGCCGCACATGAATTGCCGTTTCCGAGCGAAGGGCCGTGGAGTCCAAACTCGATCGCAATGTTCGATGATGCCGCCCCACCGAAGACCGACAGGGCGATCAGTGGATTCACCTGGTTTGGTCCATCGCGGACAAATGTTTCGTGCTGCTCCTCGCCGAATGCAACTCCGCCGAGCGCCGAGCCGATGTAGACGCCTGCCCGGGCGCACGACAGCTCTCCCGGGGTCAACCCCGCGTCGTCGAGTGCCATCTGGGCGGCCACCAGCGCGAACTGGGAGAACCGGTCGAGGCGGCGAGCGCGCTTGGGAGCCATGTACTGCAATGGATCGAAGTCGATTTCAGCGGCTACCTGGCTGGAAAGACGCGATGCGTCGAACCGGGTGATCGTGCGCACGGCCGAGCGTCCGGATCGCACACCACTCCACAGTTCCTCCACACCGGTGCCGATGGGGGTGATCGCGCCGATACCGGTAATCGCAACGCGTTGCTTCAAACTCGGGCCTTTCCGGTTGGATCAAATCGAGGATCGCGATCTTCCACGATGCCCTTGAGGGTGTTGAGCGTGCGGCCCGCGATGGCTTCAATAAACTGGGGACCGATGATGTGATCGGCCACCAGATTCCCAACCACCGGCCAGGGCGGAGTGAAGTCATGGTCGATCGTGACGAGCCAGCCATTCGGGGATGGGGCGAAGCTCCAGGCGACGATCATGCCCTTTGTCACGCCACCAATGTGGCGAAAATGGATAATCGGTGACGGACCGTCTCGTTCCACGTCCTGCACGGCTCGCCACTTGACCGGTATTCGGCCGCGGCGGGCGGCCATTTCGACCGTCTTGTGATCGCCACCACCATCCAGCACGGTGACCCACCGGTAGTGCGGCAGGATTTCGGGCCAGCGCTCGGTCGCGGCGGCAAGATTGACGATGTTGTCCAGGTCGCCAGCCATTTCGACGGTGTTGCCAGTCTTCAAAGGTTTCCCTCCTCAGGGACGAAGCAGACGGACCAGAAACCCTGGCGCCAGGGCCCGCGTGGCGGGTCGAAAGTTGCCGAGCACTCCACTCAGGGTCAGACCAAGCGCGTCCCGCTGATCCAGCCGAGGGGTCACATAGTTCATCAGGGGCGGAGCGTTGATGAAGCCCTGAACTATCCAGCAGACCTGTCGCTTGGCGGTAAAGGCCCGCCGCCGGGCCAACCGATACGGTTCGAGCGCTTGTGCCGACGTATCCCGCGCTCGAAGGGCGGCACTCGCGATGGGTGCGGCAAGCACTGATCCCTTCAGGGCATCATGGATGCCCTCCCCGGTAAACGGGTCCAGGAACGACGCCGCATCACCGACCAGCAGGAA
>JAEZJB010000241.1 GCA_023415845.1 Chloroflexota bacterium
CTGGAGTTACGTCAAATCCAGCCGGGGCAACCAATGCGACATCGCCGGACTGGACATCGGCCGACGTATTCGCAACGAGGACCTCGACGTCGACCGTCTGCCCGACACCAACCGCCTGGATTGGCAAAATGAGGGAGGCCAGTTGGGGAACGTCCGATTCGACCGCCCAGTCGAGAAACTGACTCGCTTCCGGTTGCGCGACCAACGTACCCCTGACTGGCGAGGTCACTTCCACCAGCGTGGTGGCTGTCGCCATGCCACCGCCGAAGGTCGCCTCCACATCGATCTTCTGGTGCGTACCCGCCGAGGCATCAGCCGGGACCTGCACCGCAAAGGACTGGCTCAACAGCCCGTCCTGCGCCACCTGCTCGCCAGGGGTGAACTGCCAACCCTCGATCTCCACAGGCGTGACCGTCACCGCCGAGGCATCGATGTCGTCGGGCAGGGAGAGAGACACCGTGAGGTTGAAGGTGTCACCAGGAGTTACCGCGAAGCGATCGGCCTCGACCGCCATCTGCGTGCCGAGTGGCAGCCCGTCGGCAACCTCAAGCACGGCGTAGTCCAGCATTGCAGTCGTGCGTGAGGGGTCGGGTGAAACTGGCACGCGCGAGTCGATCAACGTGAAGTAGTTACAGGCAATCTCCTCGGGCACCGACGACGCGTCGGGGAAAACGGCCCAACCCTGCGACGCATAGGTGCGCTGTCCGTCTCGGGCGACCTCGCCCCAGGTGCGGCCGCCGTTGGCCTCGGAAATCGTGCCCTGCCAGACGCCGAAGATGGTTTGCGCGGGATCGGCGGCCGTAAAGTTCGTCGCACAATCAGGGCCGGGCGCGGATTCGACCGCTGCCCCGCTCTGATAGATGGAACTGACGCTCCAGGGCGACAGTCCCTCGGTCGTGATCTGGTCGGGGAATCGATCGGGGTCCGCCGCTGCAGTAAAGGCATCAATCGCCAATCGGGCCGCGACCTGGTGATGCCCGTGATTCCCCGGCGTGGGTGCCGGATTCATGGTGACGATGACCTCTGGCTGGGTGGTGCGAATGACGCGAACCACCTGCTCCAGGGTCTCCTCGTAGCCCCAGGTTTCCATCGTCAACGGAGCGCTGACCGTGTAGTAGAAATCGACCTTGTCGAGATTGTAGATACGGTCGATGCCAGCCACGCTGACGGCGCGGCGCTCTTCATCTTCGCGGAGCAAGCCCAGAGCGGGACCCTCCTCCGGTCCCACCGCATTTCCTCCGCCTTCGCCACGGGTGACTGTGATCACTCCGGTTGTGACACCGGCGTCTTCGTTCCACTGCCCATAGGTTGCAAGCCCAAAGGCTTCATCGTCGGGATGTGCGCCAATGAACAGCACATCGAGATCAACTGGTGAGACCGGATCGTCAGACGACGAAGCCGTGCTGGCCGACGCCTGCGGCGTGGCCGCCATCGGCGACGCTTCCTGCGCTGATCCCGAGATCGCAATCGAACTCATGATCAAGGCGAAGATGCCGAACAGACTGAACCACCGGGGAACAGACAGACGCTTCATGAGGCCCCTCCATTGTGGAATTGCGCATCGCGCAGCTCAGGTTTCCACAAAACCACAGGTTCACTCTGGGAGCAATAGCCCATCTCTCGACCTGCGCGTGCACTCTGGAGGGGAACTGACTGTCTATTGCACAGAAGGGAGTGTGCCAAGCGGGGAGCAGATACGTTCACCCGCTCGGCCCAACACACGAAGTCGCCTCTGGCCACACCGGGGGAACGGCAGCAAGAGCACTGATCAGCCCTTGAGCGCACCCTCGGTGAGTCCGGCCACGAGTTGCTTCTGGAACAGGAGGAAGATCGCAATCAGGGGGAGGTAAATGATGGTGGCACCGGCCGCAATCAATGGCAGGTTCGACGTCCAGCGTTGCTGGAAATAGAGGATGCCAACCGGCAGCGTGTGATAGTCGGGATCGATGTTGACCACCAGCGGGAGCAGGAACTCGTTCCAGGTCCAGATGAAGAAGAGCAACGCGAGTGTGCCGATGAGCGGGCGCGCCAGCGGGAACATGACCTGCCAGAGCAACTGCCAGGAGTTCGCGCCGTCCAGCACCGCTGCCTCGGAAATCTCGGCAGGAATGCCAGCGAATGCCTGACGCATCAGCAGTGTGCCGAACGACATGGACAGGGCGACCTGGGGCAGGATCAGCGCCCAGAGCGAATCGAGCAGATGGAGTTCCCGGATCAGGTAGAAGAGGGGAATCACCAGCGCCTGCAGCGGCACGACCAGGCCAAGCAACAGGTACGCGAAGATGAGGCGGGCTCCCCGGAACCGGTAGCGGGCAAATGCATACCCGCTCATCGCCGAAAACAGCACCGAGGGGACCACTACCGCCACCGCCACGACCGTGGAGTTGATGAAGAACCGATCGAAATGACCCACACGCCAGGCTTCCGAATAGGTCGACCAGTTAGGCGATTCGGGCAGCACGAAGACGCCCTGGACGATTTCGGGCATCGTCTTCAGCGAGGCCAGCGTCGTGACGACGAACGGCACGATGGCAATGAAGCAGCCCACCAGCAGGAAGGCGTAAACCAGCGCGCGCCTAATCATCACGGTCTCCGAACAGCCGAAGCACGAGCAGCGACAGGACCAGGGTGACCACGGCGAGGAAGATTGCGATGGCGATTCCATAGCCCGCGCGGTTGGAACCAAAGGCGCTGTTCATCATGTAAAGAGCGAGAACCGATGTCGAGTCGCCCGGCCCTCCGTCGGTGGTGGCCTTGACGACGTCAAATGCCCGAAGGGCATTGATCAGATTGACCGAAAGCACCACCGCAATTTCGCGGTTGAGCCCAGGCAACGTTACTGCCCGAAACTCCTGCCACGGACTGGCGCCATCCAGCCTGGCGGCGTCGTAGAGATCGGTCGGGATCTTCTGGATGCCAGCCACGAACACCACGTAGCAGAAGCCATAGGCGGCCCAGGCGCCGATCAGGCCGATGGTTGGCAGTGCCCAGGTGAAATCGGCAAGCCAGGTGGGCGGATCGAAGCCGAGGTCCTTGAGGACCATGTTGACCGGACCGAACACCGGGTTCAGCATCCAGCGCCAGACGACGCCAATCAGCACGCCCGGCATGATGTAGGGCAGGAAGATGCCAGCCTGGAACCACCGGCTTCCCCGCAATTTCATCTGGTGGACAAGGGCCGCCGGAATAATGCCGAGGATGGTGGGCAGGATGACGAAATACGGAATCAGGATCAGGTTGTTCCGGAGGGCATTCCAGAAGCGCGGCTCGCGGAATGCATCGATGTAGTTCTGCAGTCCGACGAAGCCGGCCGTATTCCACGAAACCCCGTTCCAGGACGTGAGGCTCAGGTAGAGCGCCGCGATGACCGGAAAGGCCACGAAGACGGAGAAGACCACCAGGGCCGGGGCGAGGTAGGCATACGGCTCCCAGCGCGCGCCTGCCCGCCGGGAACGGGAAGACCTGGAGGACACCCCGGTGGGTGCCTCCAGGTCTTCAATGATCTCAGCTGAACGAAGCTGCATAGAAATCCTGCAGAGTTGTCTGGAACTCTTCCGGTGTGGTCTGTCCGGCCAGCAGTTCCTGCAGGGCACCAGTCAACACATCGTAGAAGTCTGGCGCTGCCCAGTCGAGGTAGTGTCCGACGGCATCATCGGTCAGCGCGCTATTCCACGCAGTGTAAAGGTCCCCATCGACAGTGCCCTCGGGAATGCTGTCGGCTGGAATCTCGCCGAGCGGCAGGGTGCCGGCATCGATGAAGAGCTGGAACGATTCGGGAGAAACGAGGGCGTCGATGAAGGCGGCGGCCTGGTCCGGATCTGCGGCGTTGGTGGTGATGCTGTAGGGAATCCCCACGCCCCCAACGTGCAGGACCGGCACGTCGGCTGCGGCCGGTGGCATCAGGAAGAATCCGGCATTCTCACCGAGGCTGTCGCGCACCGCACCGGCTGCCCACGAGCCCTGGAGGAGGATAGCACCGACACCGGACTGGAACAGGGCCTGGGCGTCGTCGCCCGAGAGTCCCTCATACCCATCCATGAAGTAGCCAGCCTCCGCCCACTCCTGGACCTTGGTGGCCGCCTCGAGGATGGAGGCATCGGTGAAGTCAGCATCGCCACGGCGATAGATCAGGCCGTCGAGATACTCGCGAGTGGTATTGGTGCCCTGAACTTCACCGAAGAGGTGGATGGCCTGCCACTTGTCGAGAGTACCGAAGACAAGCGGCTCGACCCCGGCTTCCCGCAACGCGCCAAGGAGCGTTTCGAATTCTTCGAACGTCGTTGGCACCTCGAGACCGTTATCGGCAAAGATCTGCTTGTTGTAGTAGAAGCCGACGATCTCGGACTCGGCTGGCAGGCCAAAGATCTCGCCCTCGCCGAAGGTCTCACCGTCGGGGGTGTACATCGTGCGAGCCAGGAGGCTCGGGGCGAATCGCTCGCTCCAGCCATACTCGGCATCGTAATCGGCCAGGCTGAGAATCTGCCCGCCTCGAATCATCGGTCCCTGCAGGGCTTCCCCGTTGTTCACCTGCGCAACGTCGGGCCCCTGATTGCTGTCGACCGAGCGCGGCAGCGTGTTGGCAAGCTCCTCGAGCGCCCAACCGCGCGTCGAGAACTCGAGGCCGTTCTCCTCGGCGAATGCGCCGCCAACGGTTTCGATGATGCCGTTGCGGATCTCGTCGGTGTAGGTGGTCCACACATCGAATTCTTCGGTCTGGGCCACAGCGGCGGTCACGCCAACGCCAATGGCGGCCACGGAACCACCGGTGAGGGCGGCGCCCGCGCCAATCACACCAGTTCGCTTGAGTAGGTCACGCCTGTCCATAGGTCTTCTCCCTCGTCGAAACGTCCGCTTCGGAACACATCGCGATGCATTCGGCTGGTCCTGTACGGTCCCTTACGGTTGGCATCATGGCACAATTCCAGCCCCTCGAACAACATGCCGTGATTGGCAACACAGAGCCTGGAACGTGGCATTTGGAGCGGAGCGTGGTCAGTCCTCGTCGGGACCTGGCGATTCGCTGGAAGAGTCGGATTCCAGAGCGTCGGCAGGCAACACCGATTCGAGCGCCTCATCAGTCAGCACCAGCACCTTCAGGGCCAGGCTGACCAGATACCCACGGTCGGTGATGCGCTCCATGTCGAGTGGCAGCACCGATGGATGTCCGACGTTGCGAAAGAGCCATCGGTTAACGATGCTGGCCTCATCGGCACCATAGTGATCGAGCGGGAGGTGCCTCGCTTCCGCATAGCGTTCCATGATGGGGAGGAGGCGATCGGAAAGATCGGTCACCCGCAGGCTGTCGACGACCATGACCTCATCGCGTGGGCGGCGACCCGGGGTCATGATCGACACCTGATCGTCGATTGGCAGGTCCTCTTCCTCGAGCGGGAAGCCCTCAACCTCGATCTCGGGTATGCGAGCGACGCGCAGTTGCGCCCAGATCTGGCCACGCAGAATGACCATCACCTCCCGGAAGTCGGGATCGGCCGAAGGTTGCACCAGCAACAGGTTGTGTGACTGCTCCGCCGTGCGCAAGCGGTCCTGCTCCTCAATCAGGGCGAGCGTCGATTGCAGCTCCCCCCGTAGTTTACGGGCCTTCTCGAAGTCGAGGTCGGCAGCGGCCTGCTCCAGATCTCGCCACAGCCGCGCACGTAGACCTTCCTCGTCTCCGTCCAGAAAGTCAACGACATCGCGCACCTGCGCCATGTATTCGTCGCGGATGGATTGTCCCATGCATGGGCCCAGACAGGTGCCAAGATCGAGTTTCAGACAGGGACGGCCATAACTCCGGGCCGTCTTGAACGACCGCGTGCAGGTGCGAAGGCCGACCGCCGAGTTGATGACCTCGATGGTCTTGCGGACGCCGGCCCCACTCCGGTAGGGGCCATAGTATCGCGACCCGTCATCCTTGCGTTCCTTGACGGCAGTGAGGCGCGGCCAGGGGCTGCCAATGTCGACCCGAATGTACGGGTAGTGCTCGTAATTCTTGAGCGCGACATTGTAGCGCGGCTGATAGCGATGGATGAGTTGGGATTCGAGGATCAGCGCCTGCAGTTCGGTGCCAACCACCTCGGTCTCGATGCGCGACATCGTCTCGATCAGGCCGTCCATCTTGCGCGTGAGGCCAATGGGCTGGGAGTAGTAGGACGAGAGTC